>JASHQP010000317.1 GCA_030039095.1 Streptosporangiaceae bacterium | reverse complement strand
CGCAACCGGAAGCGGCCGAAACGGGCGGCGCCCCGGAATCGGCCGGCGGCCTGACACCGGAGTTCCTGCTCCCCGGCAGGCGCCGCGCGCCGGACCCGGGCTGGCGTCGTGTGCTCTACCACGCCACCGGCGGGCTCATGCGCGTGCCGTCGTCGGGGGCGGAGTTGCGGCGCCGGGACATGATCAACCGCGTCCGGACCCCGGTCGCCGGCGGTCACCACCGCGTCGCGATCCTCAGCCTGAAGGGCGGGGTCGGCAAGACCACCACCACGGTCGGGCTCGGCTCGACGCTGGCGTCGCTGCGCGGCGACCGGGTGATCGCGGTCGACGCCAATCCCGACCGCGGCACGCTGTCGGACAAGGTCCGGCTGGAGACCGCCGCGACCGTCCGCGACCTGCTCAACGAGCGGGGCCACATCAGGCGGTACGCGGACGTGCGCACGTTCACCTCGCAGGCACCGAGCAGGCTCGAGGTGCTCGCCTCGGATCGCGATCCCACGGTCTCTGTTGCGTTCAGCGACCAGGACTACGGCATGGTGGCGCGGGTCCTCGAGCACTACTACTCGATCTGCCTGACCGACTGCGGCACGGGACTGCTGCACTCCGCGATGGCCGGCGTACTGCGCCTGGCCGACCAGATCGTCCTGGTCAGTTCGCCCTCGGTGGACGGTGCCCGCAGCGCGAGCGCGACGCTGGACTGGCTGGCCGCGCATTCCTACGGCGATCTGGTGCGCAACGCCGTCGTCGTGCTGTCCATGGTGCGACCGAAGAGCAAGAGCAGCGTGGACCTGAACCGTCTCGAGGAGCACTTCGACTCGCGGTGCCGGTCCGTGATCAAGATCCCCTACGACGTGCATCTCGAGGAGGGTGCCGAGGTCGAGCTTGACCTGATGTCCCGGCCGACCGCCGACGCCTACCTCGCGCTCGCCGCCGTGATCGGCGACGGGCTTGCCATGCCCGCACGGGCCAGGAGGGCCTGACTGTACCGTATATCGATGTAACGCTTAACGATATACCGGATGCCGAAGTAGTGTGCCGGCATGCCGGAGCAGTTGGTGATCTGCGATCCGCCCCGCGTTGATCCCGGGCGGCGCGGTCGCGCCCGGCGCGGCGCGGCGTACCTGGCGGTCCTGCTGGCGTGCCTGGGAGTAACGATTGTGTTCCTCGTCGTGATCGTCGGCCCATCAGCGGGAGCGGCGGGCGGCTGCGGCGGCGGCTGACGCGGCGTCAATGAACCAAAAGACGGCCCATAGCCCGTCGTCTGGTACATCCATAAAAGGCGCGGAACGCCAGCCCGTAACTGGAGTGTCTCGAGGTGATATAGCGGCTGGTGGGGCGGCGTCGGCCATCGGCCGGGGCGCGTCCTGCGGGGTGGATGCGGGTGCGGGGCGAGGCTCCGGCAGGCCTGCGGCAGCGAGGCGGATCGGCGGCCGAGGCCGGCCTGTGGCGGCTGAGAGACCCGTTTCCCCGGGCGTTCCTTGCCTCCCGGGTGCCCGGCCTGCTGCCCCCGAGGCTTCCGGCTCCCGATGGATCGCCAGCCGATATAAGATGACCGGCGTGGCAGGTGCGAAGGACAACACGCTCGGAACCTTTGGCCGGTACGCGGGCCCGGCCACCCTGATCCTGTCGAGCCTCGCCGACGGTCCCAAGCACGGGTACGCACTCACCAAGGACGTGGAGGCGTTCGCGGGCGTCCGGCTGGCGCCCGGCACCCTGTACGAGGCGCTGAGCCGGCTCGAGGGGCAGGGGCTCATCGAGGCGCTGGACAGCGACGACCGGCGGCGGCCGTACCGGCTCACCGCTGCCGGCGCGACAGCGCTGCGGGCACACCTCGATGACCAGCGCCGGGTGGCCGACGTTGGGCTGCGGCGCCTGGCTGCCGGCTGGGGCGGGTCGTGACCAGCGGCGCCTGGCTGCCGGCTGGGGCGGGTCGTGACCAGCGACGGTGGCTGCCGGCTGGGGGGGCGTCGTGACCAGCGAGGTAGAGCGCCGGCTGGGGGCGTCGTGACCAGAGACGTAGAGCGCCGGGCCGCGCGGCTGCTGCGCTGGTACCCGCCCGCGTGGCGGGCGCGCTCCGGGGACGAGTTCAGCGAACTCGCTCATCGCGGAGTTCGCCGAGCGGCCCCGGTCATGGCGGCAGGCCGCGGACGTCGCGCGCGGCGGTTTGCTCGCCCGGCAGCCTGGCCGTCATGATGCTCGCGCTCTCCGTGGCGCAGCGGGCCACCGGCCGTGCACGGAAATCGGTGCAAGGCGCGCATTGAGCCGCACGGGGAGCGGGCCGGCCCTGGTGTGAATAACCTGGGAGGTAGCCGCACGTCGGCAGAGGCCGTGGTCAGGCCGGCAGGAGCGCAGACCGGTAAGGGCGGGGACAGTGGAAGACACCTGGGGAGCCCGGGACGTTCCGGTGCTGAGCGCCGTCGTGGAACTGCTCGACCACAGCTACATGGTCACGGTCAGCGACATCGGCGAGCGGACCGGGCTGGACCTGGCCGAGGTCGCCAGGTCCCTGGATGCGATGGATCCGGCGTTCGTGGACTTCCGGAAGACCGAGACCGGGGGCGACCCGCGGTTCTGGTACGTGAACCGGGTGACACCGGAAGCCCGCCAGGCCGTTGGCCAGTGGCCGACCGCCGAGGGCCTGATCGACCAGCTGGTCAAGGCGTTCAGCGATGCGGCCGACCAGGAGCAGGACGCCGAGCGCCACTACCAGCTGCGCCAGGCCGCCGGCCTGCTCGGCGAGACCGTGCGCGACGTCGCCGTCCGCGTCGCCGCGACCATCACGGGGCCCCTGGCAGGCGGTGCCGCGGCGTCGGGCAACGGGCCCGGCCCTGCGGCCGGTGAGGGAGCGTCGGCGCCCGGGGCTTCGGCCGCGCCGGGTGACGACGCCAGCTGACGCCGCTTGGCGCGAACCCGTCGCGGCCCTCTTCGCAGGGCTGGAGCCTCTGACTGACGCCGTGCCGTGGTCTGGTTGTTATAGCCATCAGGTTACATTTTAACGATGAATACGCCCGTATCGGGTGATAACTACCATCCGCATCGCTTATCCGGCTCGGCCGTGTAATCCCGGATCTCAGGCAGGACGTCCAATTGTCGGGCGCCTTGCGGGCCATTCGCCCCTCGTTCGCGCTCTCTTCACCGCGGGTGTGATCCGAGGAGGAATTTGCATGAGACTGAACCGGCTGCCTGGTGCGGCCAGCGAGGCTGAACCGGCTGGTGGACACCGCGCCGGTGCTGGCGTTGTCCGCGCGCTGTCGGTGACAGCCGCAGCCGTGGCCCTGTGTGCCATGGGGGCGCTTCCGGCGATGGCTTCGTCCGCTCATACGACCAAGCTTTCGTCGAGGACCGTCGTGTCGGTTCCGAAGAAGGCCTACACCCACACAGAGGTGAAGCTGTCTGTCCACGTGAAGGGGCGTGGCAGGACCGCGACCGGAAGCGTCACGTTCTGGCTCGGAACCAAGAGGCTGTGCCGCGCCACCTTGTCCAAGAGCAACGGGTCCTGCGACTACAAGTTCGCCAACCCGGCCACGAAGACGATCACCGGCAAGTACTCCGGTGACTCCAGGCACACGGCGTCGTCGGGCACCGCCACGATCAAGGTCACGAACAAGCCCGCGGCCGGCAAGTTCGCGACGACCACGACGCTGAACAACCCGCCGCTCAATGCGCCGGTGACCGCGCAGGCCGGCACCGAGGTCACGCTGCAGGCCACCGTGACCTCGGCCGGCGGTGGCGTGCCTACCGGGACAGTGCAGTTCGTGCCCACCAACCTCGGTGCCGGTCCGTTCGCGACCGACATCACCTGCAGCGCCGCGCTGGTGGCCGGGGTTGCCGAGTGCGACGTCGATCCTCCGGTGGGCACCTGGGGATTCATCCTGTACCAGGCGATCTACTCGGGTGATGCCACCCACGCCACCTCGGAGACGGTGGCCGGCGCCGAGTACAAGCTGATCACGCCGGACCCGACGAGCACGACCGTGGAGGGTCCGGCAACCGCCGCTGCGGGCAGCGTGACGATCACGGCGGACGTCGTGCCGGACACGTACGGCGGTCCCGGGTACAACATCCTGGACGGCTTCAGCGAGACCGGCGGCGATCTCGTTCAGTTCACGGTTGACGGGACCGTCGCTTGCGCCGCGTCCGCGCTGCAGTGGAACGCCACGACCGAGGTCAACTACGCCACGTGCGCGGACACCCTGGCCGCGGGGACGTACAGCGTGGTGGCAACGTACTCCGGTGACGAGTACACCAACCCATCGACGAGCGAGACGTTCACCCTCACGGTCAGCTGATCGGATCGATCCGGGCGCCGGGCCTGTTCCCAGTCGGGGGCGGGCCCGGCGCTTTCGGCTGCGGCAGATCTCCGTCTATGCCGTAAATCAGTCTCTAGGACGCAATCACCACAGCAGCATCTTTAATACCGCTGGGTCCGTGTAATCCCGGATCTCACCATGAACGTCGTACTGTCGAGCGCCACACGGGCACCGCTGTTTGCTCGCGCTCACATCACAGTGGGGACCCGAGGAGGAATCTGCATGAGATCGAACCGGCCGCCGGGCGTGGCCAGCAACCCTGACCAGGCACGCAAACGCCGCGCCCGTGCCGGCGTCGTCCGGGTTCTGTCGGTGACAGCCGTAGCCGGGGCCGTGTGTGCCCTGTCGGCGCTGCCCGCGATGGCGTCTCCCGCGGCTGATCCCGGATCGGTCGCCACGACGACTACCGTCACTGCCCCCGCATCCGACGTGTACTCCTACGTGAACGCGGGTCAGGCCTTCACCCTCACGGCGACCGTGACCGCGGCCGACGACTCGTCTCCCACGGGGACCGTAGCGTTCACGGCGATCGAAGACCCTGACCCGGTGCCCGCCAACATGGAGTGCAGCGCCACTGTGGTCGACGGGGCTGCGTCGTGCAACGTGCAGACCGAGCCCGGGACCTGGGGGTTCCTCCTCTACGAAGCCACGTACACCCCTACCGGTGGCAGTGAGTGGACTACTTCCAACTCGGCGGGGAGCGGCGACCACAAGCTGGTTACCTGGGACATCACGTCCACCCAGCTCACCTTCGACCCGTCGTCGGCCACCGTGAACAAGGCGGTGACGCTGACGGCCGACGTGACCGACGAGCCGCTGGACAACCTCTCCGCGACCGCCTCCGTCAAGCCCGACCAGGTGACGTTCTCCATCGGCGGCGTCACGATTCCCGGGTGCGGCGATGTGGCCGTGACCGACCCGTCGAAGGGTCCGGACAACATCGCGACGTGCACATACACGCCCACGACCTCGGGGTCGGTCGCGATCGAGGCCGCCTACTCGGGCGACGACTATGCGCTGCCATCGAAGGACACGGAGAACCTCACTGTCAACGCCGCGAGCACGCCGAAGCACTCGTCGAAGACCACCGCGGCGGCCAGCCCCAAGACCGCCAAGACCCGGCAGGACGTGAAGTTCTCGGCGACCGTCACGTCGTCGGGCAAGGCGACCGGGACCGTGACGTTCTGGTTCGGCACGAGGAAGCTGTGCACGGCCAAGGTTTCCGACGGCAAGGCCTCCTGCAAGGCCGCGTTCCCGCACGCCGGCAAGAAGAAGGTCACCGCGAAGTACTCTGGCGACTCCACGCACGACGCTTCGTCGGGCACCGTCACGGTAACCATCAAGCGCCGGTGACGATCAGGAACAGCCCAGCGCGCTGATGTGAGCACGAAGCACCGGGCCGCCCCCGAGGGGGCGGCCCGGTGTGCTGTCCGGGCCGGAACCCGCAAGGCGGAGGGTGTGGGATTCGAACCCACGAGGACGCGTCAACGCCCTAGCAGTTTTCAAGACTGCCGCCATCGGCCACTAGGCGAACCCTCCCGGGAGACACGATAGCCCGCGCACGGCGCCGAACACGGCCGGCACAAGCCTGCGGCCCGGGCGTCCACGGCGGGTGAGTAGGCTCACGAACGGAGGAGGTCCCCATGCTGCGCCCGTTCGGCGTCCAGGCCATCGTCACGGTCTGGCAGTTCGCGCCGGTCGTCACCGCCGCTGTCGTGATCCTGGCCGGCCTGTACCTGTGGGGGGTCGTCCGGGTCGCACGGCGGCATCCGGCGCGGCGGTGGCCTGCCTGGCGGACCGGGCTGTTCCTCGCTGGCCTCGCGGTCGTGGTGCTGGCAACGGAGAGCGGCATCGGCGTCTACGACGACGTGCTGTTCTGGGACCACATGGTGCAGCACCTGATGCTGATCATGGTCGCGCCGCCGCTGCTCATCTTCGGCCAGCCGATCACGCTGCTGATGCACGCGAGCAGGAACCCGCTGCACAGCTGGGTCAAGCGGATCCTGCGGTCCCCGGTCGCCAGCTTCCTGACCTGGCCGGTTTTCGGCTGCGTCGCCTACGCGGCCGCGGTCATGGGGGCGCACCTCACGAACTTCGCCAACCTGGTGCAGAGCAACCAGGTGGCGCACAACGCCGAGCACGTCCTCTTCCTCGTCGTCGGCTACCTGTTCTTCCTGCCGATCCTCGGCCGCGAGCCGATCCGCTGGCGGCTGAGCTACCCGGTCCGGTTCGTCATCCTCGTGCTGATGATGCCGGTGGACACGTTCACCGGGCTCATGCTCGGCTACGGGTCGGCGGGAACACCAGGGGTGCCCGTGGGCCCGCGGCCCGCGTGGGCGCCACTGCCGGTGTCGGACCTGCACGATGGTGGCGCGGTGATGTGGATCGGCGGCGACGCCATCATGTTCGGCCTGATGATGCTCGTGTATCTGATGTGGAGCATCGACGGCAGCGAGGCGGCGAGCGGCCACGGGTGGCTCGAGGCGGCCCGCAGGGCCAGTCTCGCCAGCCTGGTTGCCTCCCATCAGGCGCCCGGAGCGCCCGGGACGGCGGCGGCCGAGCGCGGCATCGACTCCGCCGCCGCGGCCGACGGTGGTGCGGCGCCCGCGGCCGTCAACTGGGACGGCCGTGGCGGAATCGACGACGACGAGCACCTCGCCGCGTACAACGCCTTCCTGGCCCGGCTCAACCAGGCCGAACCCGGCCGCAATCCATAGCCAGTACGGCCCGGCGGGCTCGCCGCGACACGCCGGCGAGCGCTTTCTAATTGAATCTAGGGAAAGCGCTAGATCACCCAATAAGCTGCAATGCCGTGGACCCGGTTCGCAATCCTTATGCGCCAGGAGCTGGCCAGCGCCCGCCGGAACTCGCAGGCCGCGATCGTGAGATCGGCGAGTTCGAGGTCGTGCTCGAGCGCGTCGCCCGCGGGCGGCCGGAGCGCAGCATGGTGCTCACCGGACTGCGTGGCGTCGGCAAGACCGTGCTGCTGAATGCGTTCCGATCGATGGCCATGCAGCGGCTCTGGGGAACCGGAAAGATCGAGGCCCGGCCGGACCAGTCGATCCGGCGGCCCATTGCCTCGGCCCTGCACATGGCCGTGCGCGAGCTCGCGCCGAGGCACCGGGCGCCGGACCGGATCGAGGAGTTTCTGGGCGTGCTCAAGGCATTCGCCATGCGCGATCCCGCCGCGCCGAAAGGCTCATTCGCGCACCTGGGCATCGACGTGCCCGCGTCACGCGGCCGGGCCGATTCCGGCGATCTCGAGATCGACCTCACCGAGCTGCTGACCGACGCGGCCTCGGTGGCCGCCGACCTCTCCGTGGGCATCGCGCTGTTCGTGGACGAGATGCAGGATGTCCCCGCGCCCGACGTTTCCGCGCTGTGCGCGGCCTGCCACGAGCTGTCCCAGACCGGCGGGCCGCTGATCGTGGTCGGCGCGGGGCTGCCGCATCTGCCCTCCGTGCTTTCCGCCAGCAAGAGCTACTCCGAGCGGCTGTTCAGGTACGTGCGGATCGACCGCCTCGACCGGGACGCCGCGGACTTCGCGCTGCTCGCCCCGGCCCGGCGCGAGGGCGCGGACTTCGAGCCCGCGGCGCTGGACGCGCTCTACACGGCGGCCGACGGATATCCCTACTTCGTCCAGGCCTACGGCAAGGTGACGTGGGATGTCGCCGCCGCGAGCCCGGTCACCGCCGCCGACGTCGGCGTGGCGAGCCCGGTGGCCGCCGGTGAGCTTGCTGTCGGCTTCTTCGGCAGCAGGTACGAGCGCGCCACCCCGGCGGAACGGGAGTACATGCGGGCGATGGCGCAGCTTGGCGACGAGCCGGTGCCGACCGCGCAGGTCGCCGAGGAACTCGGGCGCAAGCCGTCCAGCGTTTCGCCGGCGCGGGACAGCCTGATCAAGAAGGGCCTGATCTACAGCTCGGAGCGAGGCCTCATTGCCTTCACCGTGCCGCATTTCGGCCGGTTCCTTCGCGCCCAGCCAGCCTGAACGGGCCGCGGATGGGTTCTTCTGGGAAGGTCTTGCCCCGTCTAGAACGCCAGCTAGAGATCGCTAGAAAATGGCAGATCGTCTGGCGACGAATGGGCTGACGGCTCGGCCCCGGCCTGGCGGATGTGAAGGTCGGGATCGCTGTGAGCCGAGAGCATTCCCGCCGGAATCCGGCCGCTGCCTGCGCCCAGGCCGGAACCGGGCCCCGGCCAGCTGGCCCCGGGAACGGGCCGCCGGCCCCCGGAGAAGGGCAGTGAACCGGTCGGCGAAACAGACCAGGATTCGGCGTCAGCGCCGATCCGGCGGGTGCCGCCCGCCTCGGGGCCCGGCGCTGACGGCTTCGCCGGCAGGACCCACCTGCGCCGCGCCGGGACCACGGGCCACGGCAGCACCGCACCCGTTGCCGAGTCGACCAGGGCGCTGTGGACCAGCGGGCGGTGCGGGCGCAGGTAGACGGCAAAGACAATCTCGCTCGCCCGGTCGCCGACCCGGGCCGGGAACACGACATACCGCCAGCACAGTTCCCGCCAGATATCGACGGGCACCTCGGCCGTGATCAGCCCGGCTCGCTTGCGCCATTGCGAACTGCGGCGCAGCGCGGCCAGCGTCCGGACCGTGGGCATCCGGCGCAGCTCACACGGCTCGGAGTAGCCGAGGCGCGTGAGCGCCTCGCCAAGCTCCGGTGAGAGCAGGGCGATCACGGCCAGCTCGATGGCGACGATCCCGAGCAGCCTGGCCGCGCCGGCACCGGGGTGCGGCGTCCGCATCGGGGGGAGGCCGATCGTGGCCAGCGCCGCGGCGGCGAAAAAGGCGGACCTGGTCAGCGTGCGCCCGCTCACCGGGGCCCGGCTGAACTCGCCGAAGCAGCCGCATCCGGTCTCGGGATGGCTGGTGCGCAGTTCGATCAGAGCGCAGGTCGCGACCAGGAACAGCAGCGACGTCACGATCCGCACCGCGGTCGCGGCCCCGCCCCGCCCGAGTCCGCCGGCGGTCACGATCAGCGCCACGCCGCAGGCGAACTCGACGGCGCAGGTCGTGATCGCCACCGGCCGGCGCAGCCGGAGGGGAAAAAGCGCGGTCGGGCCGAGACCGGCGTCCATCGACCCGACGCGCACGACGCGCGCCACCTTGGCCGCGCACCCACCGAGCAGCATGGCCGACAGCAGCGGAACCTGAGCCTCCCGGATCTCCAGCAGCGTGTGCCCGAACATCGTCAGCGGCCTATCGTGATCGTCGCGTTGAAGCAGCCACGCTCGAGTTCCCCGCCGAGCGCGATGAAGCTGGCCTGGGTCAGGTCGGCGACGCGGCCGCGCGGGGAGGTGCCGCAGGTGACGCACCGGTCGTTGAACAGCCGGGCGATGGCGGCGCAGCCGGTGACCGACAGCGTGCACGAGTTTTTGGTGCAGTCGTTCCTGACCTGCAGAACGCTGCCCACGGCGAGGTAGGGCATGCGCACGAACTGCGGTGCGGCGCCGCCGACCGGGTCCTCGGCGCACCCGGACCCCGGGTCGAGGGCCGGGTAGGACACGCCCAGCAGCCCGGGCGGCTCGTCGACAGGCTCATGCCAGGTGACGGAGCCGCTCATGACAGCGGGCACCCGGCCGGTCACCATGGCCGGTGTGGGCATCTGGTCGACCGGGTAGGCGGGCTGTGATGTCGCCGGTATCCGCGCCTCGAGTTCTCCTGGCCGCCGGACGCCGATGACGTCGATCAGGTAACCGGGCTCGAGGTTCGGGAAGCGGACCTGGATGCGGCCGGACGCGGCACACGGGATCGTCACTAACTGACGTGGCTTCGTCTTGCCCTCGTCGACCAGCAGGCTGTCGCCGTCGCGCTCGACGATGACCCCGGTCGCGCGGCCGATGTTCGCCCAGATCCGGTCGGCCACGCTGCGCTGCGACGGATGCAGCCGGACCACTGCCTGGTCGCCTGGCTGCACCCCGGATGGCTCCAGCGGGCCGCCGCGCCAGGCGGTCGCCCCGGACGTGAGCGCGATCCGGGTCTCGCTGGCGCCGTTACCGATCACCAGGACGTGCGGGCTGACGTCGCGGACGGTGCCGGTGACCGCCCGCGGCAGCTTGCCGGGGGCCGGGAAGTCGGCGGCACGCTCGGCCCCCGGATCGGGAGATTCGCCGTGCGCCGTGAACACCGCGGCTTTCAGCATGCGCCGCCGCGACGCGCGCACGGCCGTGGCGTTTCCGGTGCAGCGATCGCAGCACCGGAAGTCGCCGTGGACGTCCAGCATCGGCCCTCCCCTGCCGGGCTCGTGGCCCAGCCCCGTGCCACCCGGCCGGTAGCCCCACGGAGCTACCAGCCCAGCGTCGTGCCTGCCCCGGCCGGACCACCTGCCCGGCCCATCCGCCCTTGCCGGCCGCGCGGGCTGCCCGCCCGGCGGCCGTTCTCATCTGGCCAGCCAACCCAGCCTAAATGACCATGCTGACCTGGCCATGCCCGCGTCAAGCGATTCACGCCTTTTCCATTTGGAAGTGACACATGTGCGTCCCGATGGCGAGGTCCCGCGGCCGCCACAGGTGTATCTCCGGCAAGGCGACGCGCCGTTACAAGCGGTAGTCACCTCTTAACGGCGCCGACGAGTACCGTTAGAATGTGAGCGTCGGGGGCGATCACTTCGTGGTGGAAGCACGCGCGGATTCAGCCGCAGCAGTTCGGGGCGTCGCAGGCAGCGCAGGCGGTGACCAGGGGGAAGGCACCGGCGCGCAGCGGAGCCATACCGGCGGCCCGGTGCTTGCCACGCAGCCGAACCGGCCGGGGTTCGACGACCCCGGCTTCAGGGACTACGTTACGGCCCGTAGTCGGTCATTGTTGCGGACCGCATACTTGCTGACCGGCAACCGCGCGGACGCCGAGGACCTGCTGCAGGCGGCGCTGGCCAAGACCTATCTGGCCTGGGACCGGATCGAGGACCGGGGCGCGCTGGACGGCTACGTGCGCCGGGCCATGGTCAACACGCACATCTCGTGGTGGCGCCGGCGCCGGCTGGAGGAGTACCCGACCGACGAGATCCCCGACCAGGCCGTGGCGGACCAGACGGGGAGCAGCGACCTGGCGGACACGCTGCGCCGCGCCGTCGACCGGCTGCCGCAGCGAATGCGCGCGGCCGTGATGCTGCGCTACTACGAGGACATGACCGAGGCCGAGGTCGCCGACGCGCTCGGGGTGAGCCTCGGCACCGTCAAGAGCACAGTCTCGCGCGCCGTCGCCAAGCTGCGCATCGACGCCGAACTCCAGGAGGATTGAGCCGTCACCGGTGGTGACGTTTTTCCGCTAGCTGTGGCACTATCCACCCCAGGGGGCGATACAGCCCATCGGAGGCGGGTAACGGGCACACCGCAGGAGGTGGCCAAGGTGCAGAGCACGATGATGGACGTTCCGCTGACGGTCCAGGCGATCATGCGCTATGGCACGTCGGCGTATGCCGACCGCGAGGTGGTGACCTGCACGTCGTCGGGCACCCGGCGGCAGAGCTACGGAGAGACCGGAGCGAGGGCCGCCCGGCTCGCGAACGCCCTGCGCAGCCTCGGCGTCGACGGCGACCAGCGGGTGGCCACGCTGATGTGGAACAACGCCGAGCACCTCGAGGCCTACCTGGCGATCCCGTCCATGGGCGCGGTGCTGCACACGCTGAACCTGCGCCTCGACCCTCAGGTGATCGGCTACATCGCCACGCACGCCGGGGACGATGTGGTGATCGTCGACCCCACCCTGGTGCCCCTGCTGGCCCAGGTCCTTCCGCATGCCCCGACGATCCGGCACGTCCTGGTAACAAGTCCAGAGCCCGGAACGCCAAGCCCCGTGGATGATCTGGCTGCCAGCGGCCGCAGCGTGCACTCCTACGAAGACCTGCTCGCCGCGCAGCCCGACACGTTCGGCTGGCCCGAACTGGACGAGCGGTCCGCCGCGGCGATGTGCTACACCAGCGGTACCACCGGGCACCCGAAGGGCGTGGCCTACAGCCACCGGTCGTCCTACCTGCACTCGATGGGCGTCTGCCTGGGCAACATCTTTGCGCTGTCGGAGCAGGACAAGGTGCTGCCGGTGGTGCCGATGTTCCATGCCAACGCCTGGGGCCTGCCGTACGCCGCGGTGATGGCCGGCGCCGACCTGATCATGCCGGACCGGTTCCTGCAGCCGGAGCCGCTGGTCCGGCTCATCGAGGCGGAACGCCCGACGATCGCCGGTGCCGTGCCCACGATCTGGAACATGCTGCTGGCGTACGTGCGCTCACACGGCGGCGACCTCTCCTCGCTCCGGCTCGTCCCGTGCGGCGGTTCCGCGGTGCCGCACGCGCTCCAGGAGGCGTACGAGAAGGAGCTAGGCGTCCGGATCGTGCAGGCCTGGGGGATGACCGAGACCTCGCCGCTCGGCAGTGTGGCGCACCCGCCCGCCGGCACGCCGGAGGACGAGGCGTGGCGCTACCGCGACTCCGCGGGCCGGCTGATGTGCGCCATCGAGGCCAGGCTGGTCGGCCCGGACGGCACGGTGCTGCCGCACGACGGCGAGGCGGTCGGCGAGATCGAGGCCCGCGGCCCGTGGGTGACCGGGAGCTACTACAAGGACGACGACCCGGCCAAGTTCGACGACGGCTGGCTGCGCACCGGCGACGTCGGCACGATCGACCAGCTCGGCTACGTGACCCTCACCGACCGGGCCAAGGACGTGATCAAGTCCGGCGGCGAGTGGATCTCGTCGATGGAGCTGGAGAACCTCCTGATGGCGCACCCGCAGGTTTCCGAGGCCGCGGTGATCGGCGTCCCGGACGACAAGTGGGGCGAGCGGCCGCTGGCCGCCGTGGTGCTGGCGCCCGGCGCCACCGTCACCGCCGCCGAGTTGCGGGAGTTCCTCGGTGCGCAGGTGCCGCGCTGGCAGTTGCCCGAGCGGTGGTCGTTCATCACCGAGGTGCCCAAGACCAGCGTCGGCAAGTTCGCCAAGACCAGGATCCGCGACGCGTACGCCAACGGGGACTACGAGGTGATCGAGGCTGGCTGACGTCGCTCGGCCCCCAGCCACCTCCCTGGTCCCTCCACTTCCCTCGTCGTTTACCAGGGCGATCTGCTTTGCCCGGGCTCTGCCGGTACCGGTAGCCTGGGTCGGACCCCGATGGGTCATTGGAGGCTTCGCCTAGTCCGGTCTATGGCGCCGCACTGCTAATGCGGTTTGGGTTTACCGCCCATCCGGGGTTCAAATCCCCGAGCCTCCGCCACCGAGCAGGCACTTCGCCGAACAGGCGAGGTGCCTGCTGCTGTGTTACTGATCATCCTGACAGTGGTGACCATGCGAGCAGCTTGAGGTGTGCCGTCGTCTTGAGGTGGTCTTTCATCGCCCCGGCTGCGGCAAGCCCTTGACCGGCTGCTATTGCGCTGCCGATGAGACGGTTCTGCTCGAGCAAGGTCTTCGGCGTTCCGATCTGATCGACGGTCTCGTGGCTGAGGAGCTCGATGTCCTCGAGCAGCAGGGTGTACATGTGCGCCAACACCTCTGAATGTGCTGCCAGCACAACGCTCTGGTGGAAATCGCGGTCGCCCTGCTCGCCAGTTGCGCCGCTGTCAATCTCCTGCTGCATCTTGGCGAGCGCCGCATACAGCGCCGCCAGGTCCGACTCCGTCCGGCGCTCTGCGGCGAGTTCGGCGAGCTTCACCTCAATTGCTTCCCTGGCATCCAGAATGTCTGGAAGCCTCCGCTTGAGATCTGTCAGCTGCGCTATTGGCAGCGTGTCCATGCGCGCGGTACGGAGGAAGGTCCCCTCCCCGTGCTTCACTTCCAGAATGCCCTGAACCTCGAGCGCGACGATGGCCTGCCGTAGCGATGCCCGGCTCACCCCCAGCCCCTCGGCAAGCTCCCGTTCCGAGGGCAGCCGGTCGCCTGCAGACAGGCCTGCCTCCACGACGTAGGCACGCAGATGCTCGACCAGCTGCTCGTACAGGGGCTTGCGGGTTACCGGCGAGAGCGCGCCAGGGGACGACGGCGACTTCACGCCCCACCTCCTGCGGGCACGCCGGGCCATGACACGCGCATTGGCAGTTTCCGCTCCAAAGTCGGTGGCAGCAACACTGGCTGAGTGACTAGACCACTATCAGGCTAGTCCAGGCCTACTGCAGGTATTCAACCTGCCTGAGCATGGTGGCGACGTCGAAGTAGACCGTCTCGCCGCGGATACGCCCGTCAGCGATGTCCCAGATAACCGCCGTCGGCACTTCGACGTGCCTGCCGGTGCCGGGCACGCCGAACAGGCTGCCGCGATGCGTCCCGGACAGCGTGTGCTCGGAGACCGCAGTACTCTCCTGGACCGAGACGATCCGGCGCACCTGCACCTTCAGGTCAGGGAACGTCGCCCACAGCCCGCGGTAACGGCGCGCCACCTCCGCGGGCCCGGCGTAGAGCTGATGCGGATCGGGGACGACCAGGTTGAAGCAGTCGTCGGTCATCCCGTCGAGGAGCGCGTCGAGGTCCTGCGCGTTCTCCGCCGCCAGGTGGGCGTTGATCTCAGCGATGATCGCGTCGGTGTTCACGGTCATGATCTGCGCACGGCGCCTTTCTCTGGTGAGATCCGCTGGGGGGTTTGTTCGTGAGTCAGTGCCGGGTGCCGATCTGCGGGCCGAACGTGCCGTCGGGGCGGACGACGCGGTGACCCCACAGGCTGACCGCGCCGCTGCCGCCCTGCGCGCGCTGGCTCCACTGCGCCGCGTCGACCCTGCGGCCACCGCAGCCGTATTCAACGTCGAAGCCCGATGGGGTGCGCAGGTAGAACGAGATCATCTCGTCGTTCCAGTGCCGTCCCAGCGAGACGCTCATCGGTGCCAGCCCTTCGAGGCACCGGTCCATGGCCCGGCCGACCGAGTCCAGGTCCGCGACCTCGATCAGGATGTGCATCAGCTGCCCGTCCCGCCCGGTGTCCATGACGGCGATGCTGTGCTCGCGTTCGCTCGGGCTCAGAAACGCCCACCGCCATGTCCGCTCGCTTCCGGTGATCTTCGTCTCCCGGACCTGGAATCCGAGCACGCCACGGTAGAACTCCGCTGACTCCCGGCAGTGCGGCGTGCTGATCGTGACGTGCCCCAGCCCCTGAGGACCGGTCATGAACGTCACGCCGAGCGGCGATATGAAGTGCTCGGCCGGGTCGACCTTGCCGCCGTAGAAGAAGTCGCACTGAACGCCGGCCGGGTCGACGCAGCTGAACGCCTCGGTGTACCAGCCCGTCTCCGGCGACGGGGTGATGGCCACGCCGGCCTTCTCGATCGCCTGCGCCGAGCATCGCCACTCCGCCTCGCTCCGGCACTCCCAGCCGACCACGAACGGGGCTTTCGCGCCTGCCGGGCGGCTGGCCGGTGGCGGGCCGACGATGATCCGGGCGACACGGTCGTCCATGCGCAGCAGCAGTTCCCCGCCGGAGTCCTGGTGCGCAGACATGCCGAGCACCCTGGTCGCAAACTCCCGCCACGCGCTCAGCTCGTCCGACTGCACTGCCAGGTAGCCCAGGCTGGCAACGGGGGAGCGTTCCACTGAGACCTCCACGCGCCTATCCGGTCGCTTCCGCGACGAACCGTCGGTAAATCCTGGCGAACTCCTCCGGGTGGCGCTGCGTGAGCGAGAAGCCCGCACCGGGCGCGATCCACATCCACGAGGAGGGGTGCGCCGCGTGCCACTCGGCGCAGTGCGCGAGGGGGTGCACCACGTCGTCGATATCGCCCCTGGTGATCAGCGTGGGCAGGGTGAGCTCGGGCAGCCACGGGCGCACCGTCAGGTGATCTTGCAGTGCCGGGTCGTTGCGGGCCCGCCCGTAGAAGGTGACCGCGCGACGCCAGTCGCCACCGTGGTAACGCTGCCACTTCTCCAGATCCTCCGGTGTCGCGTTGTCGAGGTCTTCGAACCGGCGGTTCAGCGAACTGCTGCCGGGCTGGGTAACCGACAGCAGCGGCGCGTCCACCGACAGGCTGGTCACGCGCCAGGCGTTGTCGCGCGTGATCCGGGCCGCGACCCGGGCTCCCAGCGAGCAGCCCACAAGGTGGAAGGAATCGAGACCGAGAAAGTCCGCGATGGCGACGGTGTCGTCACACCACGCGGCCGGGCTGACCGCGTCCACCCGGTCGCTTCGGGACAGGCCGCGCAGGTCGACGGTCACCACCCGGAAGCCGGGCTGGAGGCGCCCGGACAGGGGGCCGAACGACATGCCCGAACCCGCCGCACCATGGATCATCACCACGGGCGCGCCGCTGCCGTGGTCGTCGAAGTACAGGCGCACTCCGTCCCGCGCGGTGAAGTACACGGCTATCGCGCGCCTTCCGCGGCGCTCTTGACCTTGTCCATCCCCGCCGCATAGGCGACCCGCTCGGCATCGAACCGGGCCCGCGCCAGGCCGGAACGCCAGTAGTCCGGCATGGCAGCCTCGAGCCTGGCGTAGCCGTCCTCGATATCGGCCGGGAGGTCGTAGTCGCCCCACGACTGCAGGCCACCGTAGCCGTGGTCGTAGTTCCAGTCCGGCACGTGATACAGCCGGCCGGTAGCGGGCTCGCCGGACGCCGAGGACGCCTGCGCGGCCAGGAACAGCACGAGGGGAACGACGTGCTGCGGCGCCATCGGGCGCAGGGCGTAGATCCGGCCCTCGCTGCTGACCGCGCGCGCGGTGTCGTCGAACCAGGACGCGCGCGTGTGACCGGGCATGAACGCGTTGACCGCGATGCCTGTCCGCTTCAGTTCCTCCGCCAGATAAAACGTGAGCGTGGTGAGCGCCGACTTGCTGGCCTGATACGGCATCTCGGTGGTCCAGGGCCGGGCGGCGAAGTAACCACCGCCGGCCGACTCCATCAGCACGCCGCTGCTGACGACGTTCACGATGCTTCCGCTGCCCTGGCCGAGCATCGCCGGCGCGAAGGCCTGAGTGACCCGGACCGTGCCGAAGACGTTCACGCCGAACATCTGCTGCCAGTCCTCGTTCGTGGTCTCCAGCGTCGGGACGTGCCCCTTCGGGGCGAAGAGCGTCTCCGACACCAGCCCGGCGTTGTTGATCAGCGTGTCGACCCTGCCGAATCGCTGCACGACGGCGCCGTACCCGGCGCGCACCGACTCGTCGCTGGTGATGTCCATGTCCAGGCCGAGACCACGACCGGAGTCACGCAACTGGCCGCGGAACTCGCCGGAGTCCTTCCACGAGACGTCCGCGCAGACGACGTTCGCGCCCGCCTCGAGCAGGCCCTGGGCCAGGACCTTGCCGATGCCCCGGGCGCCGCCGGTGATCACGACGACCTGATCGCGGACGAACGGGCGCCACTGCACCAGCGCACGGTCGACCATCTCCGCCTGGAACTCCCGGTAGCGATCGACATTGGCTTGCTGGGACATGCAATCCTCCAGAAGGTCGTGCGCCGCGGGTCAGAAGAAGATCGAGATTCCGCGCGGCAGCAGGGAAGTGTCGAGCGTGACAACGCGGTGCGCGATACGCCACTGGTCGTCGACCCGCCGCATGAGATCGTGCCGGCGGCCCACCCACCACGCCTCGTCGCGCAGCTTGCGTGCCTGGCGCACGATGAACGCCGAGCGGACCTCCGCGTCCTCCTTCGCCGACTCGTCCACGACGATGTTCCCGACCAGGTGGCAGGTCATCGACGTGGGGATCTCGGCGTGGGAGAGGCCGGTCTCGTCCTTCAGCACCCGGGCCAGGAGCATGTCCTTGCTGTCCTTGACGATCGGATGCCCGGCCGGCGCGACGTCGCCCTGCACGGCCTCGGTCAGCGGTATGACGTACTCGGCGTCGTCGGTGAACAGGTCGAGCCAGTCCCGGAAGCGCCGCTCGTCGAGCAAGTGCGCCTCCCGGCGGAGCAGTTCCTCGATGCGGTACTTGTCCTCGAAGCTGAGCATGGTCACGAGGCCGCTCGCGGGCTGGCTGCCGGCCTGCGGCACATCAGGTCCAGCCAGAACCGGTAGAACTGGCGCTGGTTCACCTCGCTGGGCTCGCTGCCGACGTTGCCGGGGAGGCCGGGGAACTGGTCGCCGTCGTCTTCGACGTGAACCTCGAAGTTCAGCGGCAGCCGCTGCGCGCGCCTGGCCTGCATCGCCTCGACCACGCGCTCGAAGTTCTCCACGTCGTCGGGAGCGATGACCCCGGCCATGGCCTGGCCCTGGTAGACGCGCTGCAGCGCGATCTCCCGGACCACCTCGGGCATCTCGCGCTCCACCATCGTCCACTGCCAGACCTCATGCTCGGTCGTCCCGTGCGGGTGGAACAGGATGAGGTGCCGGCCGATCATCGGGGAGATGTAGCCCATCAGCCCCAGGTTCGGGAACAGCAGCCCGTTGATGAACCCGTACGGCTTGGGGTCGACGCCGCTGAGCGCCTTCTCCAGCCGGTCCTGCCGGTCGCGCAGCCACTCGACGACCTCCGGCCCGAGCCGCCTGGCCTCCTCCAGGTCCCGCTCGAACATGGCGTCGCCCTGGGTGAGCAGCGCGCCGAGACCCAGCGGGCAGCCGGCGCCGAACCCGGCGGTGACCTCGTAGGTCGGCACCTTGGTCCGCATCGGCAACGGGGAGTTGATCATCGCCGCCTGGGAGCCTCGCTCACGCATCTCGGCCGCGGCGCGGAACCAGGACGCGTGGGTGAGCGCCACGTGGTAGTTGTCGCCGATGAAGTTCTCCGCCATGAGCTTCCAGTTGCCCGGCACGCGGCAGCGATGCCAGCCGGGCAGCGCCTCGAGGCCGCCGACCGGCTCGTTGAGCACGAACGTCTCGAGCCACCACCGCGCGTCGTCCCCCAGCCACTGATCGAACGGCGCGACGCCGGCGTCCAGCGACGCGAACAGGAGCCCCTTGAAGTCCGCGACCTTGATCTCCTCGAGGCCCCAGGCCTGCCGGTCGAAGCCCGGCCCGTACAGGTCACGCTCGCGCGGCACACCGACGAGGCTGCCGTCGAGGCCGTAGGTCCAGCCGTGGTAGGAGCAGGTGAAGTTGTGCGCCTTGCCGCGGTCGAACAGGCAGACCTTGTTGCCGCGGTGCCGGCAGCGGTTGATGAAGCCACGAACCGCGCCCGCAGGATCCCGCAGGATGATGACCGGGACCTCGCCCACGTAGTTCGTCACGTACGAGCCCGGCTCGCGGACCATGTCGGCGTGCCCCACCGGGATCCAGTTCGAGCCGAACACGCGCTCCTGCTCCAGCGCGTAGACCTGCTCGTCGAAGTAGATCGCGGGCGAGATCATGCCGCTGCGCCACCCGACCTCCCGGTCCAGTTCGTTCGCGAGCGTCACGTCTGGCTCCCTTGCTCGTGGTCAGACCACTAGGCATGTAAGTGACCATACCTAAGTTGAGCGCGGCGTCAAGGTCGCCAGATCTGGCATCCCCCCAGGTCTTGACAGGTCAGGGCGCAGTGGCAATCATCACGAGTGTCCTAGTGGTCTGAACACCTACAGACCAGCTGACCTATAGGCAACCAGGCCTCGTGCATCGAGATGAGAGGTGCCTATCTCATGAGCGATCCCACCGGAGCGGCCCGGAGACCAGCGCCTTCGCACCTGAAGCGCAACCTCAAGGTCCGGCACGCCGTGATCACCTCGATGGCGGTGATCACTCCCACCGGGGCGATACTCTTCCTGCCGATCCCGATCGCCGCGTTCGCGGGCAAGGCGATGCCGCTGTCGATCGTGGTCGCGTTCGCGGTGACGTTCGTGATCATGAACGCCATCTTCCGGTTCTCCCAGCGGATCGCTCATGCCGGCTCGTTCTACGCGTTCGTGCGCGCCTCGCTGGGAACCGAGGCGGGCTTCTTCGCTGGCTGGCTGTTCATGGCGTTCTATCCGGTGCTGGTGGGGCTCGACATGATCCTGTTCGGCGCGACGCTGAACGGCATCATCGTGGCGCACGGCGGCCCGAACATCCCGTGGTGGCTCCTGATGATCGTCGGGCTGGCCATCATCTGGGCCATTGGCGTCATCGGGATCAGGTTCTCGGCCCGGTCGGATCTTGTGCTCCTCACGTTCGAGATTGGCGTGCTGCTCGCGCTGGCGCTCACCATCCTCGGGTCGGGGGCTCCCGGCGGCGACTGGCACCCGCAGGTCTTCAACCCCGGTTCCGCCCCCGGCGGGTTCGGCAACGTGGCCGTCGGGGCGGTCTTCGGCGTCCTCGCCTTCACCGGATTCGAGGCGTCCGCCTATCTCGGCGAAGAGGCGCAGAACCCGCGCAAGACGATCCCCCGGGCCATGCTGCTCACCGTCGTGCTCATCGGGATCATCTACGTCTTCTTCTTCTACGTCATCACGGTGGGCTTCGGGCTCGGCAACGTCTCCAAGATCGTCACGAACGCGGCACCGTGGGACACGCTCGGTATCCACTACTGGGGAGCGGGCCCCACGGTTCTGGTGGACATCGCGTCCGTTGTCGCGCTGATCGCGGGAGGGCTGGCGGCGCAGAACGGGGCCGCCAGGATGGCCCTGGCGCTCGGCCGGGAAGGGCTGCTGCCGCCTGTCTTCGGCCGGACGATTCCGCGCTTTGGCACCCCGGCCTGGGCGCTCACGTTCCTTCTCGGCGTTTCCGTCGCCATGGGCCTCGGCTTCGGGTCAGGCTTCCAGCCGCTGCCCGCGTTCTCGCTACTGAGCCTGGTGGTCACGCTGTGCGCACTGGGTGTCTACGCCCTCGCTCAAGTGGGGCTGGTCCGCTACTTCTACCGGAACGGCACGTTCAATGTGGTCTGGCACCTTCTGCTGCCGGTCGCTGCGCTGGCCGCGATCGGGTACCTGTACTACAAGAGCCTGGTGCCGTCGCCCGCCTACCCCAACAACTGGGCCATCTGGATCGCGCTGATCTGGGCCGGCGCCGGGCTTGCGGTGCTGGCGTGGCTGAAGATCCGGCACCGGTCGCTGCTGGCCCAGACCGCGGAGATCATCGCCGGGGCCGATGACTCGCTGAATTCGATCCCGTGACGGAGGTGCGATGAGGCCAGGCGAGGCGGCGACGGCCGGGGCCGCGGGCAGTCTCCGGGCTCATGCCCATCCGCTTGATCCGCTGTCGGCAGACGAGATCCGCACCGCCCGCGACGTCGTGCTCGAGAAGGCCACGCTGTCCGGCAACGTCTGCTTCCCGGCGATCCGCCTGCAGGAGCCCGCAAAGGACAGCGTGCGCCGGTTCCGCCCCGGCCAGCCGGCCGAGCGGCTGGCCTGGGTCGCCGTCCATGACCGCTGCGGCAATGACCTCTACGACGGCGTCGTGGCGCTGGGCACCCGGGAGATCGTGCAGTGGACCCGCCGGCCGGGCCTGCAGGGCCCGCTGCTGCTCGCGGAGTACGACGAGGCAGCAGACCTGGTGAGGGCCGACGCGCGGTGGCGGGAGGCCATCCGCCGCCGCGGGATCGATATCGCCCACGTCCGGATCGACGCCTGGATGATCGGGAACTTCGGCATCGCGGCGCACGAGGGGAGGCGGCTGTGCGCATCGCTCGCCTATGTGCGGGAGCGCCCGCCCGACCTGCCGTACGCCCGGCCGATCGAGGGAGTCGTGGCGTACGTCGACCTCGACGACATGCAGGTCGTCGACGTCCTCGACCCCGAGCCCGTCGCTGTCCCCGCTGATCCTGGACGGTATGACCCCGCGGCGGTGGGCACCATGCGGCGCGACCTCAGGCCGATCGAGATATCCCAGCCGGACGGGCCCAGCTTCGACGTGCGCGGGCACGAGATCGCCTGGCAGCGCTGGCGGCTCAGGTGGTCCTTCAACGCGCGCGAGGGTCTCGTCCTGCACACGGTCGGCTTCGAGGCTGACGGCGAAGTGCGGCCAATCGCGCACCGGATTTCTCTCTCGGAAATGGTCGTGCCGTACGGCGACCCCAGCCCGGCGCACTACTGGCAGGGCGCGTTCGACGTCGGCGACTTCGGCATCGGCCGGGGCATCAACTCGCTCGAGCTCGGATGCGACTGCCTGGGTGCCATCCGCTATTTCGATGTGACCACTCATGACGACCGGGGCGAGCCCCTCGTTACCCCGCAGGCAGTCTGCCTGCACGAGGAGGACTACTCGATCCTGTGGAAGCACTGGGACTTCGTCGATGACCATACGCAGGTTCGCCGCCAGCGCCGCCTCGTGCTGTCCTTTATCGGGACCAACCTCAATTACGAGTACGGTTACTACTGGTACTTCTACCTGGACGGCACGCTCGAACTAGAGGTGAAGCTGACCGGGGTGATGCAGACGAAAGCGCTGAACGGGGCCGAGGACCGGTATTCGTCCGTCGTCGCACCAGGGCTCGGCGCGATGTATCACCAGCACCTCTTCAACGCCCGCATCGACATGGACGTCGACGGCACCGCGAACACCGTGTACGAGCTGGACCTCACTGCGGCGCCAGCTGGCCCCGCCAACCCGTGGGGCAACGCGATGGTGACCCGCTCGACGCCGATGGCGAGCGAGAGCTCAGCCAGGCGTTGCGGCGATCCGGCGGCAGGACGAACCTGGGTCGTCGTGAGCTCCGAGCGAAGGAACGGGCTCGGTCAGCCGACCGGCTACCGGCTGATGCCGCAAGCCTCCCCTCTGCTGCTCGGGGCTCCCGATACGCCCCTCGGGAAGCGGGCCGCGTTCGCTCGCCACCATCTCTGGGTAACCCAGTTCGACCCGGAGGAACGTCACGCCGGCGGGGAGTACCCAAACCAGCATCCCGGCGGGCTGGGCCTGCCCGAGTGGACCGCTCGGGACCGGCCGCTCGAGGCTCAGGACGTGGTGCTGTGGCACACCTTCGGGCTCTCGCACATCCCCAGGCCGGAGGACTGGCCGGTGATGCCCGTCGAGACCTGCGGGTTCCGATTGCGCCCATGGGGCTTCTTCGACCGCAATCCGACCCTCGACGTACCCGGCCCGTCATCATGAGTTTTCATGCCGCCCGACCACGGGTACGCCGGCCTGGTCGCACCGTCACGATGATCACTGCCTGGATTCGGCCCGGCAGGCTGGGTAGCCTGGGGTCTGGCAGGAGCCGATCTGGCGCTGGGCGCCGGCGAGCAGGTGCCCTATCTCGCGCCCGAAGCGGACGTCGCAGGGGTGGCCGACGTGCCCGGACTGGGCATTGGCCGCCAGTTCGGTGAGGGCGGTCCGCAGCGGGATCACCGGGTCTTCGGTCTCCGTGGGACAGGCCGACCGGCCCGGTTCTCCCCACAGGTACAGTTCGGAGAACTCTGCGCCCTGCGGCTGGCCCAGGGTTACCGTCACGGTGCTGGTCAGCCCCGCTTCGTGGTGCAGGACGAGATGGGTGACGTCTCCCTGGCCGGCTTCCGCGGTGACCGAATGCACCGCGCCGAGACTGGCCCACAGCAGTGAGATCACGTGCGGGGCCAGATCCCACAGCCCTCCCTTTTCGCGGCGCCACGGGGTGTTGAACGGGCTGCCCCGGCGCATGGCCGAGCCGAGCCAGACTGCACACCCCCCTGCCCATCCGCCGGCCGCCAGCACCTCGGCGAGCCAGGCCCGCACGTCGGCCTGAAACCGGGCGGTGAAGAAGACGACGGATGCCACGCGGGCGCTGTCCACCGCCGCGGTCAGGGTGTCGGCATCCGCCGGTGCGATCGCAACCGGCTTTTCCAGGAGCAGGTGCTTGCCAGCCCGGGCGGCGCGGGTAGCGATCGGGGCCTGTACATCCGGTGGCACGGCGAAGGCGACCGCGTCGACGCTGGCCAGGAAGTCATCGAGGTCGCTGCACGCCGTCGCGTTGTGGGTGGCAGCCAGTTGCGCCGCGGCGCCGGAGTTGCGGCCCCAGACAGCGGCGAATTCGATGCCTTCGGTGGAAGCGAGCGCGGGCGCGTGCGCGATCTGCGCCCAGTGACCGGTGCCGACCAGGCCGAACCGCAACGGCCGGGTCACCGGGACCGCCCGAGGCCGAGCCCGCGCCGGCCGGTGCCGTTGAGGTCCTGGACCCCGAACCGGTTGGCCCAGGTGTGCTCGTAGTGCTCGCCCGGGAAGTCGCTGGGGCTGGACCCGGTGAGGAAGGTCTCCCGGACGCTGGGTGCGTACCGTTCGTTGCGCGGGCACCAGGGCGCGGCCGGTATGTACATGACGTTGCCCCATCCCTGCTGGTCAGTCACGGGTGCCACGCTGTGGATCATGTCGCAGTGCCACCACACCGAGTCGCCGGCCCGGACGTCGGGAATGCCGGTGAGGGCCGGCAGGAGCAGGTGGTGCCACTGCTCGGTTGCGGGGAACGCCTGGCCGATGGCGACGCCGCACATGTCGTCGCCGGGGACGTCGTCGAGCAGCGGGCGCAGCATGAGGTAGGCCATCGCGCCGGGGATCGGGACCGTGTGCAGGACACCCTGGTCGTGACCCATGTCGGACATCGCGGTCCAGCCCTGGAACGTGCGGAACGCCGAGCACATCGTGCTGGCGGGATACTGGGGAGCGGTGGTGCGGTAGGCAGCGTCCCAGGGGTCGTATTGCTCCACGGTGCCGTCGAAGAGGTGACGGAACGCCTTCTGGTAGCCCTGGATCATCCACAGGTCGATGGAGCCCGGGTCGAGGTGAGGGCCGAGGCCAGCGGAGTCGGTGCCCGGCGGCCGGCGCCGGACCCGGTCCGGATACAGCAGGTAGCGGCCGGGGTCGAACCATTGCGCGCCTTCGGATTCGTGTTTCCACAGGCCGTTGAGGAACGCCTGCACCCGGGCCATCCGGTCGTGCTGCCGGGCCTGCATCTGCGGCGGCGACCAGTAGATGGGGTAGATCTCGGGCTCGGAATCCACGCTGGCGAAGAAGTCGTCGGCGGGACCGCGGTAGTGCTCGAAGAACTGGTTGGACTCCACGTAGTCCATGAAGTTCCGGTCCCAGGTCAGCGCCTGGTCCCGGTCGAAGTGCCCGCGAACCACCAGGCAGCCACGCCGGTGCAGCAGTGCCCGCGCCCCGGGGGAGACGGTGCCGGCCTCGATGTCCGCGTAGTCGATGACCGGCCAGACCGCCTCGCCACGCTCCCGGGCGGTGACGATCTCGCCGACTTCCGCCGCCAGCTGGCGTTCGACGACGGCGAGGATTTCGTCGACCGTGCGGCCCGAGGCCTCGATGCGAGCCCGCAAGGCCGCTTTGACCTGCCTGATGGCGGCGGGGATGTCCGCCGGTGCCTGCTCCCAGTGGGGCAGCGTGGGCAGCGTGGCGGTGTCGGGCTGTGGCATGGCAGCACTCTTCCTAGGAAGGGACCATTACTTAGAATGACTATAAGAGGCGTGAGCTTTCCAGGCAAGGTCCCTTACTAGAATTAGGCTGTGAGCCCGCCCAAGCCATCGCCGGAGCTCCTCCGGTCGCTGACCGACGAGCACGTCCTGCGTGAGCTCATGCGGCAGCGGCGGCTGACACGGGCCGAACTGGCCACCGCGACGGGCATGTCCAAGCCCGCCGTTGGCGAGAGCGTTCGCCGCCTGGCCGAGGCGGGATTCGTCGCCAGCACCGGCGAGCGAACGGTGGGCGGCCGTGGCCGTGGCCGCGTCGGGTCGTATTACGCCCTCGCTGCCAGCGTTGGCAGCGCCCTGGCCGTCAGCATTGCTCCCGAGGGCGCCGTGGCCGAGTGCGTCGACGCCTACGGCAGGACCGTCTCCCGGGCAGAAGACAAGATCCGCAGGCTCGCTCGGCCCAGCCAGATCGGCAGTGCGCTGCAACGTGTCGCCGTCAAGGCCCTGCGGGAGGCCGCGACAACGGCCCGCCTGGCGGTGGTCAGCGCCGCCGGCCCGGTGGACCGGGCCACTGGCCGGCTGGTCCGGCTGCCCGACGAGCACTTCCTGCTGGGCGAGCTGGATCCCGTCGGGATCCTGGCACCGCACGTCGACGGCCCCGTCATCGTGGACAACGACGTGAACTGGGCGGCGCAGGCTGAACACGACAGCGCCCCGGAGCTCAGCGACTTCACCTATGTCTTCCTGGGCGACGGGCTGGGCGCCGCGGTCATCAGCGACGGCACGGTCATCCGCGGGCGTGCCGGCTTCGCCGGCGAGATCGCTCACCTCGTCACCACCGGCCCGCAGGGGCAGGCGATGCGCCTGATCGACGTTTTCGGGGCGCTGGAGCTGAGGAGGCCCGGCTCCACCGCCATCGACGCCGGCCGCCTGCTTGCCGCGGCGACCGGCGCGCAGCCCCGGGCCGCGGCCATACGTCAGATCCTGGCCCGGGCCGTCAGCGGGATCCTCGCCGCCGCCGTGGCGCTCGCCGACTCCGGGGTCGTCATCATCGGGGGTTCGTGGGGCTGCGAAACGGTGATCCTCGAGGCCATCGCGGCGGAGGCGGCACGCCTGCCCCGGCCCGTCCCGGTCCGGGCCGCAACGCTGGCCGATGAGCCGGCGCTCATCGGAGCGCGCACGGACGCCCTGGACCGCCTGCGTTCACGCATCGTCGCCGCTGCCCATCTCCCCGCAGCAGGTCCGTGATCGCTGAACCCGGGGCCCGGGACCCCGCCGCGCAGCTCACCGCGATCGCCAGCAACCTCGAGGCGGTCAGCCCGAGAGCAGATCGGTCAGCTCGTCACCGCGGGCGCTGCGGCTGATCCATACGCTCGACCCGGACTTCTCGCGGGCAATCAGGCCGGCCTTGGCCAGCTGGTGCAGGTGGTAGGTCGCGGTGGTCGGCGCGCAGTGCACCGCCACGGCCACATCGCCTACGGTCAGCGGCTGGCGAAGAACCTGAAGTATGGCGGCGCGCACCGGGCCCAGGATCGTCGCGAGCGCGTTGTCGGCCGTTTCCTGCGCGCCCGCACGGGGGTGGGAGACCGGGTAGCCGATATAGCAGACGTCGTCGACGTCGAAGCTGAACAGCACCGCGTTACAGCCGGCGATCATCGGCACCAGCACCAGGTGGCGCGCGCCGACGGAGCCGAGCGAATGAAGCGCGAACTGATTGCACGGCGGCGTGTAGGTGAACGCCCCGCCCTGGTAGCGCAGGCCCGGGTGCAGGCTGTTCAGCAGCAGGGCCATTCCGCCCCGCACCGCGGCCGTGCCGACCCGCCGGATCTCGCGATCCAGCAGTGGCCCGGCCGCCCGCCACCTGGGCTCGGCCACCGCCCAGATGTCCAGCGACGCGTCGGCCATGGAGTTGAGCCAGCGCCGTGGCTGTTCGGCTGCGGGTCGCCAGCACGGGGGACAGTCGCCGCCGCGGGCGGCCAGCAGTTCGCGGGTCAGCGTGGCGGCAGGCAGGTCCCGCAGCCTGGTGACGTGGTCGGCGACTGATGAGTCGGCCAGGGGTGAGAGCGGCGCGCAGGAATCCGGCACAGCTGTCCAGCCGCGTTCGGTGAACGACTTCGCGGCGAATCGTGACTGCGGGCGCAGGCCGTGACGGATCGCGGCGAGGAGGCTGGCCGGCGCGCCCCACCTCTGCCCGGACGCTGCCTGAATCAACAGCGTGAGCAGCGATTGCGCCGGGGCCATCACGACCGAGACCGCCGGCACATCGGGGACACTGCGCTGTCGTTCATGGGCCTCGAGAGCCGATGTTGCCGAGATCGTCGCGGTTTCACCCATGTAACTACCGTGCGCCCG
Source organism: Streptosporangiaceae bacterium (assembly GCA_030039095.1). Next base: position 1,859 of record JASHQP010000317.1, on the reverse strand, counting down.
CCGGGCCGGGGCTGACCAGTCCGGCTGCCCCGTGTGCGCGAGGAGATCTCAGGCCGTGACCGGGGCGCCACCGGATCGTGACCTCGAAGTTCTTCGAGCTAGTCCTGACATCGGCACGGCTCTGGCCGATGATCACTGCCAGTGACTGCTCCTATTGGGCGGGAATGACCGCTTGGGCATCACCAGGGATCGCCTGATCAGGGACACGCATGCTCTTGCGGAAGGAGCGCACATGAATCTGTGGAGACGCAAGCTGCGCCTCGGGGCGGTTGCCGCCGTGGGCGTGGTTTCGCTGGTCGCCGCCGCCTGCAGTTCCAGCGGCAGCGGAGGCGGCAGCAACTCGGCCTCGTCGGGTGTCCCGGTCAAGGGGGGCACGGCGACGGTGTCGCTGGAGGCCGGGATCACCCTCAGCTACATCTTCCCGTTCTACGCGATCACGAACGCCAGCGTTTTCAACGACAACCAGTTCCAGTGGCTCATGTACCGGCCGCTGTACATGTTCGGTAACAACACCAACACCAACGTCACCATCAACTACCCGCTATCCCCGGCTGAGCCGCCCGTTTACAGCAACGGCGGCAGGACCGTGGTGGTCAACATGAAGGGCTGGAAGTGGTCCGACGGCGAGAGCGTCGACGCCCAGTCGCTGATCTTCTTCCTGAACATGGCCAAGGCGGAGAAGGCCAACTGGTACGCGTACTCCGTCGGCCTGCTCCCGGACAACGTCGTGTCGTACAAAGCGACCGGGCCCAATCAGGTGACGATGCAGCTGAACAAGCCCTACTCCAGCCTCTGGTACACCTACAACCAGCTCGCCGAGCTGAACCCGATGCCGCTGGCGTGGGACGTCACGAGCCTGGGCGCCAAGCCCGGCAGCGGCGGCTGCAGCACCGACAGCGCGGCCGACGGCTGGGCCAAGTGCAAGGCCGTCTACACCTTCCTCACCGCGCAGGCAAAGATCGCCTCCACGTACGCGACCAGCCCGCTGTGGTCGGTTGTCGACGGACCGTGGAAGCTGTCCAGCTTCAACACCGACGGCAACGTGACGATGGTGCCGAACAAGAACTACTCCGGCACGCCCAAGCCGAGGCTGTCCGCCGTCAGGTTCCTGCCGTACACGGCCGACTCGGCCGAGTACACCGCGCTGAAGACCGGGCAGGTCGATATTGGCTACATCCCCACCCAGGATCTGCCGCAGAAGCCGAGCAACTCGCCGCTGCCGTCGGTCAACCCGCTGGGCAGCTCCTACTACCTGGAGCCGTTCTTCTCTTACGGCATCCAGTACGCGCAGCCGAACTTCAACAACCCGCAGGTGGGTGACCTGGTCCGGCAGCTGTACATCCGCCAGGCCATGCAGTATGCCGAGAACCAGCCCGGCATCAGCAAGGCGATCTGGCGCGGGTACGCGTCGGTGGTCTCGGGGGCGGTCCCGACCGTCCCGTCGAACCCGTTCGAGCCGGCGATCGAGAAGGAGAACGGCGGGCAGGGCCCGTACCCGTATAACCCGGCGAAGGCCAAGGCGCTGCTGACCAGCCACGGCTGGTCGGAGGTCGGCGGCGTGATGACCTGCCAGGATCCGTCCAAGTGCGGCGTCGGCATCACCAAGGGCGAGCAGCTCAAGCTCACGTTCGTCTACTCGACCGGCGTGGCGGCCGCCACGGAGACCTGGCAGGCTATCAAGTCAGAGGAGTCGCAGGCCGGCATCGACGTCACGCTCGTCGGGCAGTCGTTCGACACGATCATCGGCGAGAGCGCCCCGTGCGCGCCGATGGGCCCGAAATGCAATATCCAGGTGTTTGCTTACGGCGGCTGGAGCTTCGACGGGCCTGGCTTCGAGCCGACCGGCGAGCCGCTGTTCG
>JASHQP010000316.1 GCA_030039095.1 Streptosporangiaceae bacterium | reverse complement strand
TCTTGGAGATCAACCACATCGCCACGTCTGCTAAACCGCGCCCCCAGCGCGGTTCCGAGATTGGACAGCAACAGCGCACGAGAGGGGTTGTTGACAGGCGTAAGTTCCAGTTGCCGACGATGGAGGTCGATTGCCTCTTCAAGAGCAGCCGGATCACCGTGGCTCTCGAACTGATTCCACGCGCTCCGTGCAGCGGTGCCAGCCGCGCTAGGACTTCCTTGGCGTTCATCAGCCATTGGACGCTCGCATATCTTTGATCATCTGCATCGCCACTTGCCGATCGTAGATGTCCACAGTTCCGGTCTTAGGGTTCCACGATATGAGAGGACGCTCCAACAACTCCTCGACCTGAGAAACGGAGTCGGCTATGCCTATTGTCGCGGTTGCCGCGCTATGATCGCCAATAGCGACATCGGTGCTTACGGTATTCCCAGCCGCGGCCAACGGTGCCGCATCTGAACTAATTGAGTTTGCGGAGGACTCTTGGGCGGCATGCCAAAGTAGCTGAATCCTCTTAGCCTCTTCCTTTGGATCTGGCTCAGTAACAGCCCATGTGGCAAGTTGTATAACTAACGACTCCACCTTAAACCAACTTGCATGCGTTCCCTGCAAGATCCCTCGAACGACTTCATGACTAACAGTGTCATTAAGATCGTCCCTCGCCCTGATCGCCAGGCTTATCTTACGCGTGCCAGGATTTCCGGCTGATTGATAGAGGGCAAAGATGGCCGCGGTCAGTTCTCTGAGAGGGCCGGCTGGGAGTCGATCCTCGCCGGGCATCGACAGGCCCACCATCCACACCCCCTGCCCAACCTCGTCAAGAAGCGCCTAGCAATGTCATCTTCACGTCGCCCCATGATAGCCAGACCTGAGCAGAGATCGCTAGATCCGAGCAGTTATCGCCAGATTGGGCCTTGATCTGTTCAGTGGAACATTTCACCCCAGACGATAGAACCCGATACTGTTCCTCCTCCGAATCTGAAGGACCAGACCGTCCATGCGCATCGTCATCGACCTAACCCATCTTTCAGAGTATGCGATCTGGAGCAAGGCTCCGAATCTCCTAGTTGTCGCGGGGTCATTGCTTCTCTTCGTGGGGCTAGCTCTTCCCGCCGTTTGGTCTCGCAAGGCATCCCGCCGCAGGGCCGCAATTGAGGTGCTCAAACTTGCGCTCGAGTTCATTCGGCTAATTCTTGAGTTTCTCGGGGATCGTTAGCCTGCCGACAATGAGAATCAGAGCGGCATCACAATTGACGGGTCGGGTGCCTCACGCCCCTAACCCGTGCTACCCGCTTTCGCTTGGAATCGTAATCTAGCGCGACTGCAGGGACTTCGGCGCCACTCCAGCCTGATCATGTAAGCCTTATGAGTATGCATCGGCGAGAGTCACGACGCATCCGGCAAACTAGCTGTCATCGGCATGTGCGGTCGTCGCAAGGTGGCCTGCTTCAGCTCGTAATGCCGATCGGATCAACGCGAAGTGGGCATGTGCTTGATCCTGGGCCGACCTGCTTCGGGAGTGAAAGAACACCGGAATGACAACTCGGCGCGCCCGCATGCTTCGGGAGGCCGGTAGCTCCGGGATCTCGGGCCTTGCGAGGGCGTGCTGTTTCATCGGGAGGTGATGAGGTCGGCCAGGCCGATCCGGGGGGCGTGGCGTAACGGGCGGTCGAGCGGAGTTACCAGACGGTCCCGGCGATGGACGCCCAGCGGCCGGCGTGCCGGGCGATCGCGACCGGGTAGTCGAAGCAGGCGCTCACAAGTTCGGTGGTGAGGACGTCGGCGACCGGGCCGGTGGCCAGGAGCTGGCCGGCGCGCAAAAGGATCGCGTGCGAGGTGCTCGCCGGGAGCTCCTCCAGGTGGTGAGTGACCAGCACGGTGGCCAGGGTGGGACGGCGCTCGCGAAGCTCGTCGATGCTGGCCAGCAGCTGCTCGCGGCCGGCGACGTCGAGGCCGGCGGCGGGCTCGTCGAGGAGCAGCAGCCGGGGCTCGGCCATCAGGGCCCGCGCGATCAGCGTCCGGCCGCGCTCGCCCTGGGACACAGTCCGCCAGCGCGTGCTGGCCAGGCCCTTCAGGCCCATCATGTCGATCAGTTCTTCGGAGCGGGACCTCTCCGCGGCGGTTGGCACCCAGTATTGCGGGAGCTCGATCGTGCCGGTGACGCCGGTGAGCACCACCTGGCGGACCGTGCGGGCCGGCTCCACCCGGTGGCTCGGGGTGATGTGGCCGATCCACGGCCGCAGGCTGAACACGTTGACGCGGCCGAGGCGGTGGCCGAGGATGTCCATCTGCCCGCGCGTCGGGTGCGCGTAGGTGGCCATGATGTTCAGCAGTGTGCTCTTGCCGGCCCCGTTCGGCCCGAGCAGCGCCCAGTGTTCCCCCGCCCGGATCGTGACGTTGATCCGGTCCAGGATCAGCTTGCCGTCACGGACCAGGTCCACGTTCTGCGCCCGCAGCACGACGTCAGGGTCGGCGGGGGCGATTGGATCGGTCATGGGCCTAGACCGTACGGCATCGGCGCTTTCCGGCACAGCTGATCAAGGACGACGCCGCCCTGGGTGTGGGGACCCCCAGGGCGGCGCCGCGTCTTGCGGCCTGGCTGACCGACGTCAGCCGGCCGAGGTGCTGAGCACCGCCGGAGCGGTGACGGCGTTCGACGGGTAGTAACAACCAGCGAACCAGACGTGGCCGGGAGAAACAACGGCGTGAGCGATGAGCACGTTAACACCCGGCGGAAGTGACGCGGTGCTCCTCGTGCCGCCGGTGTAAACCGCGGGTCGCGGTCTCGCCGGCGGGCGTGATGCGGCATGCCGGCGGGTGTGGTGAACTGGCGATCGTGCCCGATGCGAACGACCCTCCGCTGCTCGCGCTCACCGGCGTCAGCCGCCGGTACGGCGAGCGCCTCGCGCTCAGCCCGATCGACGTGTCGGTCGCGGCCGGGGAGTGCGTCGCGGTCATGGGCGCGAACGGGTCGGGCAAGTCGACGCTGCTGCGCATCGCGGCGGGCCGTGACGCCCCCACCACCGGGCAGGTCGTGTACAACGGCCGCGGCCTGATCCAGGACGATGTCGTGGTGCGTACCGAGATCGCCGTGGTCGGCGACATGGTGAGCGCCTACCCGGACCTCACGGTCCGCGAGCACCTCCAGCTCGTCGCCGTCGCGCACGGCGCGGGCCTCCAGAGCGACGAGCTGGTTGACGGGGTACTGCTGGAATGCCGGCTCGCCGATCACGCCGCCGCGCTGCCCGGATCGCTGTCAAGCGGCCAGCGGCAGGCACTGCACCTGGCCGCGGTGCTGGTCCGGCCGCGCCGGCTGATGGTGCTCGACGAGCCGGAACAGCGGCTCGACCCGGCGGCCCGGCGCTGGCTGGCGGGCCTGCTGGTCGCGCAGAAGCAAGCCGGGGCGACGGTGCTGATGGCCACCCATCACGCCGAGCTCGCCGCGGCGGTCGCCGATCACGTCATCGTGCTTCGTGACGGGGAGGTCATCGGGCGGGGAGCGCCGGAAGCTGCGCTGGCGGCGGTCCAGTGGGCGGTCCAGTGACCGTCACCCGCGACGCCATCGCCGTACCCGACAGCACCGACGCGACGATCTCGCTGCTGCGGGAGCTGCGCCGGGCCGGGGCGCGGCAGCGGGCGGCGAACGCCGCCTACTGGATCTACATCGTCGTCCTCATCGCGGCGCTGTACGGCGGCGCGCGGATCGCCGCCGCAGCCCACGACCTTCGGCATCCGCCGCCGCCCACCGCGCAGACCCCGCACGTGCTGCACGCCACGCCCTACGCCCTGGCCGCGCTGGCGCTCCTGTTGCTGCTGGTGCTCGTGCGCGACGCGCTCTGGCGCGGCCCGGTCACCCTGCAGCAGCCCGCCGTGGACTGGCTGCTGGACACGCCGGTCAGCCGCGGACGCCTGCTGCGTCCGAGGTTCCGCGTATCGGCGCTGGTGGCCACCCTTGCCGGGGTGGCCGTCGGTGTCGTGCCGGCGGCGGCCCTGGTCGGCCTCGGGCTCGGCGGCCACAGCCCCGGCCACGTGCTGCGCCTGACCGGTGCGGCGGTACTGTCAACGGCGCTGCTGTTCATGCTGGGCACCGGCCTGGCCGGGCTGGCCGAGCGCTACCCGGTGAGCTGGCCCTGGCTGCGCCGGGCCACCCTGCCCGCCGCCGGCCTGATCGCGGTGTT
>JASHQP010000315.1 GCA_030039095.1 Streptosporangiaceae bacterium | reverse complement strand
TCACGCGCCGGGGCAGGCGCCTCGTGGCCGCGCTCGTGATCGGCGTGGTCATCGTCGCTGTGACGGTGCTCTGGATGAGCGTGGCCGGGAGCGTGCAGGCGTCGAGCCATGGCTCGGCGCAGGGGTCGCCGTACCAGGGCATGACGCAGGTCGTGGTCCGGCCCGGCCAGACGCTGTGGTCGATCGCCGCGGCCGCCGAGCCGTGGGGAAATTCGTGGGCCGTGGTCCAGCAGATCATCAACGTGAACGCCCTGAGCAGCGCTAGTGTCCAGGCGGGGCAGCTTCTCTGGGTGCCGCGTAACTAGCCGAAACCGGGATGCAGCCCCCCCGCCCCCCGCCTCAACGCTCCTGCCTTGCTGCTTCGCGCCGCGGCACGTCGGCGACACGCCGGCGGGCACGGGCGGATTGGGGCGCGCCGGCTCGCACCGGCTCGTCCAGCCGGCGCGGTCATACCGGCCAACTTGGCGTGGCGTTCCAGCTAATTCGGCGTGGCGTACCGGGGGAGCTTGCATCTAGGCGCCGGCAAGACCACAATATCTAGTAGTTACATCGCTGTAGTTTTCCTATATACTGTGTTGGCAGTGCAGGGGCAGCGCGAGGCACCTGTGGGGAGGTGGATCACGTGTATTGCCCGTTTTGCAGGCATCCGGACAGCAGGGTCATCGACAGCAGGACGGCCGAAGATGGGGCGGCGATCCGCCGCCGGAGGTCCTGCCCGGCTTGCGGGCGGCGCTTCACCACCCAGGAGACGGTGATCCTCATGGTGGCGAAGCGCAGCGGCGTCACGGAGCCCTTCAACCGCGACAAGATTGTCCGCGGCGTGCAGCGCGCCTGCCAGGGCAGGCCGGTCAGCGAGGATCAGCTCGCGATCCTGGCGCAGCGGGTCGAGGACGCGATCAGGAGCCGCGGCAGCAGCGAGGTTCCGTCGCACGAGGTCGGCCTCGCGATCCTGGGCCCGCTCCGTGACCTCGACGAGGTCGCCTACCTGCGGTTCGCCTCCGTGTACCGGGGGTTCGAGTCGCTCGCCGACTTTGAAGAGGAGATAGCCGGGCTGCGCCGCGAACGTGATCGCGGCTGGCGCTCCGGCGACGAGGACGGCCCGCGGCATTCGCCAGGGGACGGCGAACCGCCGCAGGCTGCGGCACAGGGCCCGTCCGAGGCCCTGGAGCCCACGGGCAGACAGCCTGCTGAAGCCCGGTGAAGCGCCCGGCTGTCAGCAGCAGACGTCAATCACAAAAATCAGCGGAACCACGGGGGCTGGTAGGGCCCACCACGACACCAGACGGATCCCTGGAGGGGGAGCAGATGACCGAGACAACGGCTAGCGGGGCGGCGCAGGACGGGACCGGGGCGCGCAAGGGCCTGACGATCGGCCGCATCAATACCCGTGAAGGCGTTCATCCCTACGACGATGTCACCTGGGAGCGCCGCGACGTTGTCATGACGAACTGGCGGGACGGGTCTGTCAACTTCGAGCAGAAGGGCGTGGAGTTCCCCGACTTCTGGTCGGTCAACGCCGCGAACATCGTCACGACCAAGTACTTCCGCGGCGCCGTGGGGACGCCGCAGCGTGAGTGGAGCCTGAAGCAGCTCGTCGACCGGGTGGTCGGGAAGTACACGGCCGCCGGGCTCGAGAACGGCTACTTCGCCACCGACGCCGATGCCGAGATCTTCGCCCACGAGCTCACCTACGCGCTGGTCCACCAGGTGTTCGCCTTCAACTCGCCGGTCTGGTTCAACGTCGGCACCTCGTCGCCACAGCAGGTTTCGGCCTGCCAGCCCTACGACGCGCTGGTCAGCACGCCGCAGGGCCCGGTCCCGATCGGCAGCCTGGTCGAGGGGAACGCGGTCGGCACCAAGGTCCACGACGCGTACGGGGCGACCCGGGTCGTCGCGGTCAAGGCCAACGGCGTCAAGGACGTGCTCCGTGTGCACACCTCCGAGGGCCAGTCGCTCGACGTGACCGCTGACCATCTGGTGTGGCGCGCAACCGACCTGGTCGTCGGCGAGTTCACCGTGGCCGGGTTCCTTCGCGTCGGTGACCACCTGCTCGACGTGTCGCCCGACGTCGGCGGCTCGGATCGCCAGCTCGTCACGATCAGCAAGATCGAGCGGCTGGGCCCCATGGAGGTCTACGACATCCAGACCGAGAGCGGCGAGTACCTGTCCGGGAGTTCCGCGAGCCTGCGCGTGCACAACTGTTTCATCCTGGCCGTGGACGACACCATGGACTCGATCCTCGAGTGGTACCGGGAAGAGGGCCTCATCTTCAAGGGCGGTTCGGGCGCCGGGGTCAACCTGTCCAGGATCCGGTCGAGCAAGGAGCTGCTCTCCTCGGGAGGGACCGCCAGCGGGCCGGTCTCGTTCATGCGCGGTGCCGACGCCTCGGCCGGGACGATCAAGTCGGGCGGCGCCACCAGGCGCGCGGCCAAGATGGTGGTGCTCGACGTCGACCACCCCGACATCGAGGAATTCATCGTCACCAAGGCGCGCGAGGAGGAGAAGGTCAGGGTCCTGCGCGACGCCGGCTTCGACATGGACCTCGGCGGCAAGGACATCGTCAGCGTCCAGTACCAGAACGCCAACAACTCCGTGCGGGTCAGCGACGAGTTCATGCATGCGGTTGAGACAGGCAGCACGTTCGGCCTCGCGGCCCGGCAGACCGGCGAGGTCGTGCAGACCCTCGAGGCGAAGAAGCTGTTCCGGGACATGGCCCAGGCGGCCTGGGAATGCGCCGACCCGGGCATCCAGTACGACAGCACGATCAACGACTGGCACACCTGCCCGGAATCCGGACGGATCACGGCTAGTAATCCCTGCAGCGAGTACCTCCATTTGGATAACTCGTCATGCAACCTCGCAAGCATCAATCTACTGAAATTCCTCGGGGATGACGACGCGTTCGACGTGGAGCGGTTCGAGAAAATCACTGAGTTCATTATTACGGCGATGGACATTTCGATCTGTTTTGCGGACTTCCCGACCGAGAAGATAGCCGTCACCACCCGTGCATACCGGCAACTCGGCATCGGCTATGCCAACCTCGGCGCGCTGCTGATGGCAACGGGGCACGCCTATGACTCCGAAGGGGGTCGGTCCATCGCTGCCGCCATCACATCCCTAATGACTGGCGTCGCCTATCGGCGTTCCGCCGAACTGGCCGCGGTGGTCGGCCCTTACGATGGCTACGCGCGTAACGCGACCGCGCACAAGCGCGTAATGGGCAAGCATGCTGCGGCTAGCGCCCAGATCAAGACGCTGGGCGGCATCGATAAAGCGGCTCTTACCGCTGCCAACAAAGCCTGGAATGAATGCCTGGAAATAGGTGAGAAGAATGGCTATCGAAATGCACAAGCGAGCCTAACCGCGCCTACCGGAACCATAGGCTTGATGATGGACTGTGATACCACTGGAATTGAACCAGACTTGGCGTTGGTCAAATTCAAGAAATTGGTTGGCGGTGGCTCAATGCAAATCGTCAACCAGACGGTGCCGCGGGCGCTGAAGAATCTTGGCTACCAGCCTGAGCAGGCCGAAGCCATCGTCGAGTACATCTCGGAGCACGGCCACGTCGTTGACGCCCCCGGGCTGCGGCCGGAGCACTACGAAGTGTTTGACTGCGCAATGGGGGAGCGGTCCATAAGCCCGATGGGCCACGTCCGCATGATGGCCGCTGTGCAGCCTGCGCTCTCGGGCGCAATATCAAAGTGCGTCACCGGCGAGACGTTGGTCGCGTCTTCAGATGGCCTGATCAGAATTGCCAGCCTGCACCGCGGCGAAGCAGAGGATACCTTCCGTGAGGAGCGACTAGTGATCTCGTCGCTTGACGGAGACCGGAAGACCGACGCGTTCTACTACGGCGGCACCCGGCCAGTCCGGCGTGTCACGCTTCGATCAGGGCATAAGGTCACCGGAACGTTGCCGCACCGCCTCCTCGTCGCCGGGACTGGCCGCCTCGCGTGGAAGACGCTGGAGGAGATCGAGGAGGGTGATGCTGTAGCAATTCAGTACGGCGCTGAGAAGTGGTCGGCTACACCGCAGAGCCTTCGGCGTATCACCGTCTCCGCACCGTACGGCAATCAGAAGGCAGTGACGCTTCCGGCCGAAATGACAACTGAGCTGGCATTCCTGCTGGGTGCCTACGCATCCGAAGGGCACACAGTTCGCAGCAACTGGACCATTACCATCACGAACTCCGTTCCCGAAGTCCTGGAAAGGGTGCGCGAAGCGTGGCTGACCGTCTTCGGTCTGCAGGCACGTATCACGAAAGAGCCAGGGAGGTGCGCGGGCGTTGTCGTTTCGTCCAAGGCCGTAGTGGAGTTCATGAGCGCACTCGGTTGTGGAACACGAGCCTCAGACAAGCGGATTCCCGATGCTGTGCTGTGCTCGCCTCGTGAGATGGTTCTTGCCTTCCTCCAGGGTCTGGCGCTTGATGCCTACGTCACCACCGGCGGGGCCTCGAAGTGGGCAATCTGCCTGGACAGTGGCTCGCTGCTCGACGACCTTCAGAGCGTCATGACGAACCTTGGAGTTCAGCACAGCCGGGTCGCAAAGCGTAACAGGGAGTACGACAAGACCTACGACGAGGTCTATGCAGCTGGGCTGCAGGGCCAGCTCATGGTCAGTCTCGTGCCGTTCCTGGAACCGGACAAGGCCGCTAAAGCGGCTAAGTACCTGCGCAAGCACTGCAAGCCCGGCACTGCCGATGTGGTGCCAGGCATCACTGGGCGGGAGCTTTTTGAGATGATCCCGCTGGGAAGGCACGGTGCCGATCATGTGCGAAGCTGGCGAAGCGGGTTCACGTTCCTGCTCGATCCGCGCACGCAGCAGGTCACCAGGCGGACGCTCGAGAGGGTATCCACCCTTCCAGGCGTTGAGCTTCCTGCCTGGCTGTATCAGGTCATCGAAGGTAACCTCCACTTCTCACCGGTGGCATCGGTTGCCGATGCGGGAGAGGCGGAAGTATTCGATCTCTCTGTGCCCGAAACGCATGCCTTCGTGGCAAATGGCATTGTCAACCACAACACGGTCAACATGCCGGAGTCGGCCACGGTCGAGGACGTCGAGAAGATCTACTTCGAGGGCTGGAAGCTCGGCCTGAAGGCGCTCGCCATCTACCGCGACAACTGCAAGGTCGGCCAGCCGCTGTCGGTGGCCAAGAGGAAGCCGGCCGAAGCGGAGGCCGAGGCCGAGCCTGCGACGCCGCACGAGGTCCGCCCGGTGCGGCGGCGGCTGCCCAAGCAGCGGACGGCCACGGTCACCCGGTTCTCCGTGGCGGGCGCCGAGGGTTACATGACCGCGTCGAGCTACCCGGGCGACGGGATCGGCGAGGTCTTCCTCAAGCTCGGCAAGCAGGGCTCGACGCTGGCCGGCGTGATGGACGCGTTCTCGATCGCGATCTCGGTCGGACTGCAGTACGGGATCCCGCTGGAGTCGTACGTGGCCAAGTTCACGAACATGCGGTTCGACCCCGCCGGGATCACCGACGACCCGGACATCCGGATGGCCAGCTCGGTGATGGACTACATCTTCCGCCGCCTCGCCCTCGACCACCTGTCCTACGACGAGCGCTCGGAGCTGGGGATCCTGTCGGTGGCCGAGCGGTCGGCCGCGCTGTCGGGGGCGGATCCGGCCGCGCCGGCTGACGACGTCGACCCCGACGAGCTGGCGCAGTCGGTGCAGGTTGAGCAGCCACAGCACCAGGAAATTCAGAGGCCGGAACGTGACGCCACGCCGGAGTCGTTCGCCCCGCACAGCTCGACCGAGCTCATCGAGGCTCACCAGGGCCGCAGTGCCGACGCGCCACTGTGCCTGAACTGCGGAACCAAGATGCGGCCCGCTGGAAGCTGCTACGTCTGTGAAGGCTGCGGCTCCACCAGCGGCTGCAGCTGATCCCCGAAGTGATCCGGTCTAATCCGGAACTGTTGTGCCAGCAAAAGGGCTCGGCCTTCAAGGCCGAGCCCTTTGCCGTCGGGCCAGAACCCAGTGGTGATTTTCTTCGCTCCGTACAAGGACGTCTTCACCCCAGACGAGTCGGTTGCGATCCGCTTCCGGACAACCGGCCCGCGTCCCGGCTCCCGATAGATCAATACGGGACACCAACCCATCCCGGCCCTGACACAGCACTTAGTCGGATCGCTTCGTTTTCTTGAATCGTTCGTGTTTAGGGCTGTAAGGTTGGAGTCATGAGCGCCCCGCCGAGCATCGCCGAGGAACTGCGCGGTGCCGGCCTGCGGGTGACGGCCGGCCGCGTCGCGCTGCTCGAGGCCGTCCGGAACGGGGACCATCTCGACGTCGAGGCGATCGCCTCCCGGGTGCGCGACCGCGTGGGCCACGTCTCGCTCCAGGCCGTGTATGAGGCCCTGCACGCGCTGACCGCGGCCGGGCTCATCCGCCGGATCGAGCCGGCCGGCAGTCCCGCCCGGTACGAGGGGCGCGTGATGGACAACCACCATCACGTGGTGTGCCGGTCGTGCGGCGTCGTCGCCGACGTCGACTGCGCTACCGGCGAGGCGCCCTGCCTGACAGCTTCCGACGACCACGGGTTCTCGATCGACGAGGCCGAGGTCGTGTACTGGGGCCTGTGCCCCGACTGTTCCGCCAGAAGTTCCTGACCACCGACCGCCTATAGCGAGGAAAGGACTTGCCTTGTCCGAGAATCACGACCCAACAGTCACCGAGGGCCCAACTCCCGAGGCCGGGGCCACCGAGACCGGCGGATGCCCGGTCGTGCATGGCCTTGTGGAGCCCACCAAGGGCGACGCCAACAGCCAGTGGTGGCCGAACCGGCTGAATCTGAAGATCCTTGCGAAGAATCCCGACGTGATCAGCCCGATGGGCGCGGAGTTCAACTACGCCGAGGCGTTCAAGACCCTCGACCTCGCCGCGGTGAAGCGCGACATTGCGGAGGTGCTGACCACTTCACAGGAGTGGTGGCCAGCCGATTTCGGCCACTACGGCCCGTTGATAATCCGGATGGCGTGGCACAGCGCGGGCACCTACCGGATCAACGACGGCCGCGGCGGAGCCGGCGCCGGCCAGCAGCGCTTCGCGCCGCTCAACAGCTGGCCGGACAACGTCAGCCTGGACAAGGCCCGCCGTCTGCTGTGGCCGGTCAAGAAGAAGTACGGCCAGAAGATCTCGTGGGCCGACCTGCTGGTCCTCGCCGGCAACGTCGCCCTGGAGTCGATGGGCTTCAAGACCTTCGGCTTCGGCGGTGGCCGCGTGGACACCTGGGAGCCCGAGGAGGACGTCTACTGGGGTCCCGAGACCACCTGGCTCGGCGACGAGCGCTACAGCGGGGACCGCGAGCTCGCGGAACCGTTCGGCGCTGTCCAGATGGGCCTCATCTACGTCAACCCCCAGGGCCCGAACGGCAACCCGGACCCGCTCGCTGCCGCCCGCGACATCCGTGAGACGTTCCGGCGGATGGCGATGAACGACGAGGAGACCGTCGCGCTGATCGCGGGTGGCCACACGTTCGGCAAGACGCACGGCGCGGGCCCGGACGACGCGGTCGGGCCCGACCCCGAGGCCGCCCCGCTCGAGCAGCAGGGCCTGGGCTGGAAGAGCAGCTACGGCTCCGGCAAGGGCCGCGACGCGATCACCAGCGGCCTCGAGGTTACCTGGACGCCCACGCCGGTCACCTGGGACAATAGTTTCCTGGAGACGCTGTTCGGCTATGAGTGGGAGCTGACACAGAGCCCGGCGGGCGCGCACCAGTGGCAGCCAAAGAACGGGGCCGCCGCCGACGCCGTCCCCGACCCCGCGGACCCGTCGAAGCGCCGTCCCCCGACGATGCTCACGACCGACCTCTCACTCCGGTTCGACCCGATCTACGAGCCGATCTCGCGGCGCTTCCTCGAGAACTTCGACGAGTTCGCCGACGCCTTCGCCCGTGCGTGGTTCAAGCTGACCCACCGCGACATGGGCCCGGTGGCTCGCTACCTCGGTCCCGAGGTCCCGTCCGAGACGCTGATCTGGCAGGACCCCATTCCGGCCGTGACGCACGAGCTCATCGACGCCGCGGACGTCGCCTCCCTGAAGGCCCAGGTCCTTGGCTCGGGCCTGTCCGTGTCCGACCTCGTGTCCGCGGCGTGGGCGGCCGCCTCGTCGTTCCGCGGCAGCGACAAGCGGGGTGGCGCCAATGGCGCGCGCATCCGCCTCGAGCCGCAGAGCGGGTGGGAGGTCAACAACCCCGACCAGCTCGCGGTGGTGCTGCGCACGCTCGAGGGGATCAAGGACTCCTTCAACTCCGCTCAGGCCGGCGGCAAGCAGGTCTCGCTCGCCGACCTGATCGTGCTCGCCGGCGATGCGGCCGTCGAGCAGGCGGCCAGGAATGCCGGCGTCGACGTCGAGGTCCCGTTCGTGCCGGGCCGCACCGACGCGTCCGAGGAGCAGACCGACGCCGAGTCGTTCGCTGCGCTGGAACCACGGGCGGACGGGTTCCGCAACTACGTCGGCAAGGGCAGCCGGCTGCCGGCCGAGTACCTGCTGCTCGACAGAGCGAACCTGCTCACGCTCTCCGCGCCGCAGATGACCGTGCTCGTCGGAGGCCTCCGCGTCCTCGGCGCGAACTACGACGGCTCGAAGCACGGCGTGTTCACCGCCACCCCCGGGTCGCTGACCAACGACTTCTTCGTCAACCTGCTCGACATGGGCACGGCGTGGGAGCCGACGTCCGAGGACGCGACCTTGTTCGAGGGCCGTGACGCCGCCACGGGCGAGGTCAAGTGGACCGGTACCCGTGTCGACCTCGTGTTCGGGTCCAACTCCGAACTGCGGGCGCTCGCCGAGGTCTACGCGAGCGACGACGCCAAGGCGAAGTTCGTGAACGACTTCGTCGCGGCGTGGACCAAGGTGATGAACCTCGACCGGTTCGACCTGGCCTGATTCATCACCGTTCACTGCGTGCCCGGGTCTGCGCAGGCCCGGGCACGCGGTGTCAGGCGCCGGTGCGGTTATCAGCAGTTAATTGCTGGGCTGCGGCGTGGTGCACTTGATGGCTGGATTCACGCCCACGTAATTGAGCGGGCCGGCGAGGACCGTAACCGCGATTGTGCTGGCCCTGCTGCAATTTCCGATCGGCCCCTGGTAATCGCCGCGCTGCCCGGCCGCGAAGCCCCCTATGGCCAGCCAGATGATGAGAAGCACCGATCCAATGTGCACTGGGACCTCCGCCAGAACTGCCGCATATAAATGACGGTGAGTCGCCATGGCCAAGTGATTATCTTGGCCGGCCACCTATCGGGGGAGCCTACCCGCGTGTTACGGCTGCGGGCTCTGCTGTGCGGCATGCCAGCGCTTTTTCCAGAAATCTGGAAGTAGGCCGTGGCGCACCTAATTCGATGGTGAGCCACGCGGTTACCCGCTGCCGGCCGGCGGATCAGCTGCCGGTGCACTGCGGGCTGGCGTACACCACCCGCACGGGGCCGATCCAGCGCGCGCCGTGGGTGGCGGCGATCTGCACGCCGGCGTGGCCGGGAAGCGCCGACCGGGCGATCACGATGACGGTCCGCACAGGAGCCGGGGTCGCCGGTGGCGGGCTGCCGTTGCCGGGCGCCTGTCTCCAGCCTCGTGACGGGAGGATCCGCATACGCCCGCGGGATTCCGGAGCTGCCCGCCACTCGCGGCTACTCAGCCGTCCTCAGAAACGACCTTGCCGGGTCCCTGACCCATGCCCCGCTCCAGAATGTCGAACGCACGGCCGATCATCTGCAGCGCGCGGTCGCGCACCCTGCCGGGAGGCTCGCCCTGCTGGGTCCACATCTCGACCATCCGCAGCATCATCGGATGAATGCTCAGCACCTGGTGCGCCAGCACGCGTGCCGTCGGATCCTCCGGGTCGGAACCGAGCTGCCCGGCGAGCGCAGCCGCAATCGCGTCCTCGTGGCTGGCCCACATCTGCTGGCCCCGAGCCTGCAGGTGCGTGCTGCCCGCCAGCACCCTGCGGAAGTCCACGCCCGGCCCGTCCGGGTGATCGGCGAACCGGGACAGCACCCTGCGCCGCAGGCCGGCCAGCAGCGGCTCGCCCGGTCCGCGGTCTGCGACCGCGTCCAGCCAGGTCTGCTCGATCTCGTCGGCACGGTCGAAGAAGAGGTCCTCCTTGGCGGGGAAGTAGTTGAAGACTGTCTTCACCGACACGTCCGCGGCGGCAGCGACGTCGGCGACCGTGGTCTGGTCGAAACCCCGCTGCTTGAACAGCCGGAGCGCGGTGTCGGCGATCCGGGCACGGGTCTCGCGCTTCTTGCGCTCCCGCAAACCGGTCTGCGCCGAGTCCGCTGCCGACGTGTCCACCGTCACCTCCGCTCAACAAAGTATAGTCGGATAAAAATTTTCAGTGCAGTATAAGATTTTAGCCGACAGTACATTGAGGAGGACTCCATGGCACCGCCTTCCCGCCACACCCCGGTGCTCATCTCGGGAGGAGGGCTTGTAGGCCTGTCCGCGGCGCTGTTCCTGCACGATCAGGGCGTCGAGACCATGCTCGTTGAGCGGCGCGCCCGGCCCTCGGAACTGCCACGCTCGCGGGGGGTGCACACCCGCACCGTTGAGCTGTTCCGCCAGATCGGGATTGAGCAGCGGGTCCAGCAGGCGGCCGAATCCGCGCTGAAGATGGGGGCGTTCGGGGGCGCGCGCCAGGGCACAACGCTGCTGGACGCCACGGCCCTCGACATCGCCGGGCCTGGCGGTCCCGGGACTGGCGGTCCCGGGCGATCGGCTCGGGGGAGCATGCTCGGCATGGACGCCAGCCCATCGCACTTCTGCTTCTGCCCGCAGGTGCTGCTCGAGCCGGTGCTCGCGGACGTGGCCCGCGAACGAGGCTGCGACCTGCGGCTGGGCACCGAGCTGACCGGGTTCACGGCGGACGACGACGGCGTGGCGGCCTCGGTGACCGAGCTGTCCACCGGCCGCACAGCGTCCGTGCGCGCCGGCTACCTCATCGCGGCCGACGGCGGCACGAGCCCGGTCCGGCATTCCCTGGGCATCACCAGCTGGGCGCTCGGGCCAACCCATCACTACCTCAACCTGTTCGTCAACGCGGACCTCGCCGGCCTGGTCGCTGGCCGCACGTTCAGTCAGTGCGAGATCGCCAACGACGCCGTTCGCTGCCTGATCTTGTCCAAGAACAACACCGACGAGTGGTCGTTTCACGTTGAATACGATCCCGGGCGGGAGAGCATCGGCGACTACCCGGAGCAGCGCTGCGTCGAACTCGTGCGCGCCGCGATCGGCGCGGACGTGGACGTCAAGCTGCTCGCGCGCAGCGCGTGGGACACCGGGGTGCGCGTCGCCGACGACTACCGGCGCGGTCACGTGTTCCTGGCCGGCGACGCGGCCCACCAGCACGCGCCGTGGGGCGGCTTCGGCGCGAACACCGGAATCGCCGACGTGCACAACCTGGCGTGGAAGCTCGCCGCGGTGCTCGCCGGGCACGCCGCGCCCGGGCTGCTGGACACCTATCAGCCCGAGCGCCGGCCCCGCGCGGTGCTCGCCGCCTCCCAGGCCAGGCTGCGCACTGACTTTCTGGCCAGATACGGCGTGCGGACCACTGGCAACGCCGCGGACATCGACCGCCAGATCGACTCCGGCGCGATCATGATGCGATACCGCTACCAGTCGCCCGCCGTCGTTCCCGACGGCACCGAGGGGGATGTGGTCGCCGCGCTGCACGGGCAGGCAGGCACCCGGCTGCCGCACGCCTGGCTGAGCATCGGCGGCCGGCAGGTTTCCACCCTTGACCTGTGCGGTCCTGGGTTCGCCGTCCTGATCACCGTCGGCGCCGCCCGCTGGCACGCGGCAGCCGACGCGGCGAGCGCCGAGACCGGCCTGGGCATCGCTGTCCACCAGATCGACCCGTCGGCAGGGTCCGCGGACGGCGGCGTGACCTGGCCCGAGCAGACCGGCCTGCCCGGCACTGGCGCATTGCTCGTGCGGCCCGACGGGCACGTCGCCGCGCGCTCGGATGCCGGGCTGACGCCGGACACGCTCGTTGCGGTGCTGCGCGCGGTCACCGGCGTCGCGTCGGCACCGCGTATCCCCGACACTCGGTCCTAGGACCATCGACCGGCTGCCCATCCGGCCGCTGGCCGATGCCGGGCCGCCCGGGCCGCCGTAGCGTGCGAGGAGATGCACACGCACCGGCGATCGGGGAGGAGCCGCGCACCGGGGGCAACGGCGGCTGGGGAGGCTACGTCGAGCGGGCCGTCGTCGCGGTCGGCGATCTGATCCCGGTTCCCGATGGCCTGAGCCTGCCCGAGGCGGGCGCGCTGCTGCACGACGGCGCCACCGCGGAGAGCCCCCTTGAACGCGCCGCCGTGCGGCCAGCCGAGTCGGTCCTGGTCACCGCCGCCGCGGGCGGAATGGGCGTGGTGCTGGTCCAGCTCGCCAGCGCGGCCGGAGCGCGGGTCATCGGCGCCGCACGCGGTGCATGCAAGCTCGAGGTGGTCCGGGCTGCGGGCGCCGGCCTCGCGCTGGACTACTCCGAGCCGGGCTGGGCCAAGCGGGTTCACGAGTTCACGGGTGGCCGCGGCGCTGACGTGGTGTTCGACGGCGCGGGCGGCCTGCTGGGCGGCGCCGCGTTCGGGGCCACGGCCGCCGGCGGCCGGTTCTCCGCGCACGGAGTATCTGATGGCGGATTCGCCGCCATTGACC
>JASHQP010000314.1 GCA_030039095.1 Streptosporangiaceae bacterium | reverse complement strand
CGCCGGGGGCGCGGCGGCTGGTCCACCGGGCGCGCCGTTGCCCGAGGGCGGGGCCGAGGCCACGGCCTTTGGCGCGGCCGGCTGAACGGCCGGGGCCGCTGGCCTGTTCGTGAGCGCGTCTGCCAGGCCGGGCATCTGCCCGCCGAGCAGCTGGCTGATCTGGGCCAGGTGAGCGGCGACGCTCTCCTTCTGCTTGTTCAGCTCGTCGACGTGACGCTGCGCGGCGGTCCGGACCCGGTCGGCCTCGGACTTCGTGTCCGCAAGCAGCTGGTCGGCCTGGGCCTTGGCCTGAGCGACGATCTGGTCCGCGTTCTTCTTGGCGTTGCTGACCAGCTGGCGGGAGTGCTGGTCAGCGTCGCGCCTGGTCTGCTCGGCCTGGGCGCTGGCCTTGGTGGCCCGCTGCTCGGCGGTTGCCGCGCGCTGCTCGGCCTCGGACACCATCTTCTGCGTCGCCGACTGGGCCGCGGCGAGCCGCTCGGCCTCCTGCCGCTCGGCCTCCTCACGCCGCGAGGCGAGCTGGACGTCGAACTCCGCCTCGGCCTGGGCCCGCTGCGCCTCGCTCTCCTCCAGAATGCGCTGCGCCTGGCTGCGCATCTCGTCGGCCTGGCGCTTGGAGGTGGTGAGGATCTCGTCGCGCTCCCGCTTCGAGGACGCCTTCATCTGCGCGACTTCGCGCTCGGTCGTGGTGCGCAGCTTGGCGATGTCGCGCTCGATGGCGGCCCGCTTCTCGGCGACCTCGTGATCGGCGGTGGCCCGGAGCTTGGCCACCTCGCGCTCCGTCGTCGAGGTCAGCTCGTCGGCCTCGCGCCGGGCGCCGGTCCGGATGGCGTCGGCCTCGCGCTCGGCCGAGCCCCTTAGGTCGTCGGTCTCCCGCTTGGCGTTGGCCCGCAGCTCGGCGGCCTCGTTCTCGGCCGCTGCCCGCAGCTCGGCGGCCTCGACCTTGGCCGTCGCGTTGAACTCGTTGGCCGCGGTCCTGGCTTCCTGCAGGATCTCGGTGGCCTGTTCCTCCGCGAGCCGGAGGAGCTGCTCGATCCGGGAGCCGAGGCCGGAGTAGGTGGGGCGCTCCTGCTCCTGGATCTGGCGGTGCGCATCGGCCAGCTCCCGGTGCATTGCCTGCACCTGCTCCCGGTGCTGGCGCATCTCGGCGTCGAGCTGCTTGAGATGCTCGTTGACCTGATGCGGGTCGTAGCCACGCATGACCCTCGCGAAGTCGCGCTGCGGGGTCTCCTCGAAAAAGTTGCTGAGCTGGGCATCGATGTCGGGCTGCATGTCGCCTAATCCTGGGGGGTTGACGCGGGGTCGACAGGGAAACGCACGTCCGGGCAACCGCCGTCACGAACTCGCCCGCCCGGGACGACGCTGGCGCAAGCCGTCAATGCCCCGGCGGGCACGCAATTCCGCTCGCCCGGTGCAAGGCAGCGTACTCCCCTCATGAGTGGTTGGCTGCCTGTTCGCGCGTGCTCTTGCTAAAGATCCTCTTTATAACGTACGTAAATTTCGCACCGGCATGACTGTGAGTGGGGGGACCGGCCTTTGTTCGGGGGACGCACGGGGCACCTGAGCAGCGGCCATACGCGCCGCACGGCTGCTCGCGCCCGAAGGGCGGGATCAGCCGGCTTCGGCCGCCTGGACCAGCTCGGTCAGCACGCCGCCGACATCCTTCGGGTGAAGGAACGCGATCGACGCGCCCATCGAGCCGTGCCGCGGCCTGGAGTCGATCAGGCGCACCCCGGCCGCGCCGACTGCCTCGAGCGCCGCAGTGATATCCGCGACCCCGTAGCCGACGTGATGCACTCCCTCGCCGCGCCGGGCCAGGAACCGGCCGACCGGGGTATCCGGGCCGAGCGGCTCGAGCAACTGGACGTACGACGTGCCGGCCGGAGCGTCGGCGACCCGGAGCATCGCCTCGATGACGCCCTGATCCTCGTTGCGTTCCCGGCTGGCGACCGTGAGTCCGAAGGTCGCCTCGTAAAAGGCAATGGCCCGGTCCAGGTCGCGGCAGGCAATTCCCACGTGATCGATGCGGGTCAGCACCGGCGGCCTCCTAGTACCAGTTCCGGACGTGGGTATCGTTTCACGTATGCGAGATGCGGTAATCGTCGGCGGGGCCAGAACGGCAGTGGGGCGCCTGCTCGGGTCGCTGAGCGGCTTCAGCGGGGCGGATCTGGGCGGAATCGTCATCAGGGAAGCGCTGCGGCGTGCCGGCGTGCCCGGCGAGCGGGTGGATTACGTGATCATGGGCCAGGTGCTCCAGGCGGGCGCCGGCCAGATCCCGGCGCGCCAGGCGGCCGTCGCGGCGGGAGTCCCGATGACGGTCCCCGCCCTCACAATCAACAAGGTGTGCCTGTCCGGTCTGGACGCGATCGCGCTGGCCGCGCAGCTGACCAGGGCCGGTGAGTTCGACGTGGTGGTGGCCGGGGGCATGGAGTCGATGAGCCAGGCGCCGCACCTGCTGCCCGGCGCGCGTCAGGGTTTCCGGTTCGGCTCGGCCGAGCTCGTCGACTCGATGGCGCTCGACGGCCTCACCGACGCGTTCGATCACGTCTCGATGGGCGAGTCGACCGAGCGGCACAACGCGAAGCTCGGCATCAGCCGCGAGGAGCAGGACGAGTTCGCCGCCCGGTCGCACCAGCGGGCCGCCGAGGCGATCAAGAACGGCCTGCTCGCGGACGAGATCGTCCCGGTCCCGGTGCCGCAGCGGCGGGGCGATCCTGTCGTCTTCGACACCGACGAGGGGGTGCGCGCCGACAGCACGGCGGAGTCACTGAGCCGCCTGCGCCCCGCGTTCGCCAAGGACGGCACGATCACGGCCGGCTCGGCCTCGCAGATCTCGGACGGGGCGTGCGCGGTCGTGGTGATGTCTGCGGAGGCGGCCGCCGCGGCCGGGGCGCCGGTGCTCGCCGAGATCGGCGCGCACGGGTGTGTGGCCGGCCCGGACAACTCGCTGCAGTCACAGCCGGCCAACGCCATCGCCCAGGCGCTCGGCAAGGCCGGCCTGACAGTGGCCGACCTGGATCTGATCGAGATCAACGAGGCGTTCGCCGCCGTGGCCATCCAGTCCATGCGCGATCTGGGCGTGGGTCCGGACAAGGTCAACGTGAACGGCGGTGCGATCGCGATCGGCCACCCGACCGGGATGTCCGGCGCCCGGATCGCCCTGCACCTGGTGTACGAGCT
>JASHQP010000313.1 GCA_030039095.1 Streptosporangiaceae bacterium | reverse complement strand
GCCCCCGGCCGGGCGACGCCCACGCGGTAAAGCACCGGCGGCCCGTCAGCCGTAAAGCCCCGGCGGGCCCGTCAGCCGCTGGCGCGCGGCCGGTCAGGCGGCGCGTCCCTCGCGGGCGCCGACCGCCCGCCGCACGAGCATGTCGGTGACGTTGCCCAGCCCGCCGATGCCGGAGAGGCCCGACCGCTGGCGCACCGCCGACTCGACGAGGGTTACCGCGTCCGCCGCCAGCTTGCGCACCTCGGGCGAGGTCCTGATCGAATGCCAGGAGGAACGCATCCGCTCCAGGCCGTCTTTTCCCTCACGGGTCCCGACCAGGTAGCCGGCCACGAACCCCACAATCGTCTCCATACTTCCCGCCTGCTTCCTGGTTCTGCCTTCCGGTTCGGACCTGCGCCGGCTACATCTCGCGGAGCTCGAGGTAGCGCTTGATGTCTGGCAGCGACTGAACGACCACCGCCAGCACGGCGGCGAGCACTGCCGCCTTGACCAACCTGCTGATCATCTCCCCCTCCCCTCTTCCTGGCCGATGGGCTCGATCTCGTCGGGGGCGAAGTAGAGGAACCTGCCGTGGCTGCGCTGCAGGTCGGCCGCTGGGTCGTCGTCCGGCGTCACGGCCACGTGCACCTGGCCGTCGACATCGCTGAGCACGGCCTCGACCACCGCCGTGCGCCCGGCCAGGAACAGGTCCTGCGCGTCGGCGCGCCGGGAACCCGGGCGCATCCTGACCCTGCTGCCGCGCGCGACGCTGACGCCGTCGATGACGACATGATCGGTTTCCGGCGACACCGAGGTGTCCGCGCCCGGGTCCCACCACGGCACCTGCGGCCGGTCCATGATCGGATCCCGGAACGGGTCGTCAGGGCCGGACGGGCCCGCCGGGAAGCCGGGCTGCGTGTGCGGCGCGCCCCGTCCCGGCACCGACTTCAGGTACCGGATCGCCCCGTGCATGCGCTCGAGCATCTCCGGCGGCATGCTGTCCATGCGGTCCATGAGCTGGGCCGCGCGCGGGTCGGTCGCCCGGGCCTCCCGCTTCTCGGCGTCGGTCAGCGCGAGGGTGCGCAGCGTCAGGATCTCGTCGATCTCGGTGGCGTCGAACAGGTCGCCCGCGCTCTCCGCCGCCACCTCGGGATGGTCGTAGAGGATCACCGGCGACGACAGCATCAGGTCACGGCACTCGGCCGGCCCGGCGAGCACCGGCCAGGTGCCGATGTTGGTGCACGCTGCCACCTCCGCGGCGGCCCACTCCGGCGGGTCGGTCTGGGAGAGGAACGCCCCGCCCGGCACGCCGATCAGGGCGTGTGCGGCGATCATGGCGTAACCCAGGGCGTCGTCCCTGGTACGGGGCGGGACCTCGGGGTCCGCCCGGTTCTCTACCCGCAGCCGCAGCCGCAGCGCCCCGTACGGCCCGGCGACGCGCGCGGCGCTCAGCTGGATTCGCCCGTCGAGCCCGGCCCAGCGGCGGATCAGCCGCCCGGCCCGGCGGCCGGCGGCGTCGGTGAGGTCCTCGGTGCTCTCCCCGGAGCCGATGTGGAACTCCAGGTTCTTGTCCCGGCCGAGCAGCGCGCCGACGCTCGCCGACGCCTGCTGCTGCCGCTCGGCGGCCTCCTGCCAGGACGTGTACTCGGTGCCGTCCACCTCGAGCGACGCGACGTCGCGCGGCTCGCCGCCGCCGGGCGGAACCTCCTGCACAATCCTGTGCTGCAGTTGCAGGAACCGCACCGTGACCAGCACCTGGGCGTCGTCGGCGCATTCGGCCAGGCACTCGGTCTGGAAGGCGGAGGTCTCGCTCGGGTCGGCCTGGCAGTAGGCCGCCGGCATGAGGACGCCGAACTGGAACCGCACCTGGTTCTTCTGCGCCGACCCCCGGTACGGGTACAGCAGGTACCCCTCGTACAGGATCGCGTCGGCGACCCTGCGCGCGTGCTCGAGGTGCCCGGAGTCCATCCTCACGACGGCTCCTCCGCCCTGCAGCGCGCGAGCAGCGCCGTGATCGTCGCGTCCCAGGTGGGCAGCGCCTCGCGGTTCTTGAAGCGCTGCAGCTCGTCCAGCGTGTGCAGGCTCATCCGGATCCAGGCACTGTCGGGGAAGTGCATGTCGATGGCCTCGCGCCAGAGGCTGACCGGCAGGCGGTAGGACGCCTCTTTGCTCCACGGCACCTGCTGCGCCTGCAGCCTGCCGTCCAGGTTCGTGAACACCGTGCCGCTGAACAGCAGCAGCAGCGGGATCTCGCCGTCCTCCAGGCCGGCGAAGTACCTGGTCGACCCGATCTCCAGGTCGTAGCTGAGCATCACCGGCAGGTCCACCTCGGTGCTGCCGGTGAAGCCCGGCACCATCACCGACACGTTCGCGAACTGCAGCGGCTTGAGCGTGTCGGCCCAGCGCTTGGTGTCGCCGAACAGGTCGTTCAGCCGCTCGGCCTCGGCGTCGGAGTAGCGGCGCCGGGTCGGCTCGATCCTGATCTGGCAGCGCAGCGCGATCGCCTCGACCTTCTGCCCGCTGGTCTCCGCGATCCGCAGGACGAGCGACATCGACGGGGCGACCGCGTACTTGTCGGCCCGTGCCCCGACACAGTCGAACGCGAGCTCGGCCATCTCAGGGCCCCTGACCCAGATCCGCGCAGCGCCCGCGCACGCGGCCGAGGAACGCGGCGATGCTCGCCCGGGCCTCCGCCCCGCCGTCGAAGCCGTGCCATTCCAGGCGCATCCGCCCGGCCAGCTCGTAGCAGGCATCGATCGGGACCAGGAACGTTTCGATGCCAGGCTGGTCGCGCTCCCCGCGCGAGATCAGGATCGCCTCGACGTCCGGCTCGGCGGAGGACACCAGCGGGTGCCCTTCCGCGATCCGGCCCCAGGCCTCCAGGTCGAGGCGGCACTCGGTCGCGCCGGCGGGGCTCGGGTAGAACGCGGTCGTCTCTCCGGTGGCCGAACTGCGCAGGAAGAACGCCAGGCCGACCGGGATCTCGAGGGCGTCCCAGTCGGCCTGGACGACCGGGTGCGCCGGGTCGGTGCGGTAGCGGTCGGGAATCGCGCGGTAGCGCGCCCGGCCCATCCGCCGCTCCTGCTCGGGCTGCGGATCCTGCTGCCAGGTCTGCCCGGCGCCGGAATGGGTGAACAGCAGGTAGCAGGCGCGGCAGGCGCACATCAGCGTCGCAGCGTCGAGGTCGGCCACGTGGCCGTGCTCGGCGGGGATCGTGGCGGCGCAGAACTCGCACTTCTCCTCGGGCGCCTGCTGGGCGGACCCGGCCGGGCCCGGCGCCGGTTCGGCTGCTGGCCTGGCCGGCGGTGCTTCCTGGGGCGCTCCGGGCACGAACCGGCGCAGGCCCGTGCTCATGAAACGACCGATTCGGGCACGGCGACGTGAACGCCCGCGCTGTCGGTGAGCAGCGGCAGCGGTTCCAGGTGCAGCGCGGGGTCGTCCAGGCCCCGGCCCGCCAGGCGCACGTTGTAGCGGGCGCCGCAGCCGGGGCAGCCGAGCTGCTCGCGCTCCAGCGTCCCGTCGGCCAGCGAGGAACCGCACGCGGCGCAGCCGTCGCGGTAGGCGTAGAGGGTCCCCCGCACCGAGCACACGATCACGGCCAGGTCACCCGCGGCGACGCTGACCGGCCGCGCACTCGGCGGGCCGATTCCGGGCAGGGTCACCCAGTTCGCGTCGCGTTCCGGCCCATCGGCATGGGCTCCGGCTCCGGGACGCCGGCCGATCTGCAGCAACTGCGGGCCGGGCGGGGCCGTCATGCCCTCCACCACCACGTCCGTGACCTCGGGCGCGGCCTCCTGCACGGCTCCCTCGATCGCCAGCTGCACGGTCGCGGTGGAGGACGGGCAGCCGTGGCAGCTGCCTTCGAGCTTCAGCCGGGCCACGCCGTCGGTAACCCCGAGGTACTCCACGCCCCCGGCGTGCGAGCCCAGGTAGGGCCGGACCCGGTCCAGGGCGCGCTGGATCCGCGCGTCGACGTCCAGCGGGTGCAGGTCGTGCAGCAGCAGCAGGCTCTCGACCAGGGGGTCCTCGGTCAGCCTGTGCAGCATCGCCACGCCGGGCTCGCCCTGCTCGCGCAGGCCGGTCACGATGTGGGTGAGGCCGTCGCCGTAGAGGCCGACGAGCAGCCGGACCAGCTCCTCCGCCGCCGGTCCCGCATCCCTGATCGTTCCGGAACGCAGCGCCCCGAGCAGTTCCTCGACCCGAGCGCCGACATCTCGAACGCCGCTCATTCGCCTCGCCTCCGTGCCGGTCGTCCGGGCGGCCAATGATGGGGCTGGGCCGGCCCGAACGCGGGTCCGGGCCGGCCCAGGGCCTTAGGTCGACAACGTCACCGTCATCGGCGAATGCACCTTCTCCAGCATCTTGCCGTTGCCCAGGTACATGTGCACACCGCAGGGCAGGCACGGGTCGAAGCTGCGCACCGCGCGCATGATGTCGATGCCCTTGAATTGGTCCGGCGGGTTCTCCTCGAAGATCGGCGTGTTCTGCACCGCGTCCTCGTAGGGCCCCGGCGTGCCGTAGACGTCGCGGACGCTGGCGTTCCATGGCGTCGGCGGGTACGGGTGGTAGTTCGCGATCTTCCCGCCACGGATGACCATGTGGTGCGACAGGACGCCGCGGACCGCCTCGGTGAACCCGCAGCTGTTGGCCTCGTCCGGGACGCTGAACGGCTCCCAGGTCTTGGTCCGCCCGGCCCTGATCTCGGCCAGTGCCTTCTCGGTGAAGTACAGCGCGCACGCCGCCGCGTAGGCCTGGAAGTACGTCCGGGCCCGGTCGCGCTCGATCGCGTTGGACAGCGGCCGGCCTTCCTTGTCCCGCGGGATCTTCCACTCGAACGTGACCTCGGGCCTGGTGACCGTGCGCGGCAGGTTGATCTGCACGCTGCTGCCGGTCGACTTCACGTAGCCGAAGTCGACCAGGCCGCCGAGCGCGGTCGCCCAGAGCCGGGCGATCGGGCCGCCGCCGGTGTCGGCCGCCAGGTAGTTCTCGCCGTCGTACCACCGCGGCGACATGACCCAGCTGTACTTGCTGTCGAAGTCGCGCTTGGCGGGCCGCGGGATCGTGTGCTGGTTCCACGGGTGCCTGCGGTCCACCGGGTTGCCCAGCGGGTCGCGGGTCACGAACATCTCCTGGTCTTCCCAGTCCTCGTAGTACGAGCTGCCGAGCAGGATGCGGATCCCGAGGTTGATCTCGACAAGGTCGTTGGTGAGCAGCTCGCCGTCCCTGATCACGCCGGGGCTGACGAACATCTTGCGGCCCCAGTTGGTCATGTTCTCGTACCGGAAGTCGCAGTACTCCGGGTCGTTGAGGCTGCCCCAGCAGACCATGTCGGCGCGACGCCGGCCGACCTCCTCGTAGCCGGGCATGGCCTCGTAGAAGAAGTCGAACAGGTCGTCGTGCAGCGGCACGACGCGCTTCATGAACTCCACGTACCGCATCAGCCGGGTCAGGTAGTCGGTGAACAACTGCACGGTCGCGGTGGTGCCCACGCCACCCGGGTAGAGCGTGGACGGGTGCACGTGCCGCCCCTCCATCAGGCAGAACATCTCCCGCGTGGAGCGGCTCACCTGGAGCGCCTCGCGGTAGAACTCGCCCTCGAGCGGGTTCAGCGCGCGCATGATGTCGCCGATGTAGCGGTAGCCGTGGTCGGCCGCGTGCGGCGCCTCGGTCCGGTTGGCCAGTTCCAGCACGCCAGGGTTGGTCTCGCCGACCATCCGCTCGCAGAAGTCCACCCCGACCAGGTTCTCCTGGAAGATGTTGTGGTCGAACATGTACTCGGCCGACTCGCCCAGGTTGATGATCCACTCGCCGAGGTGCGGCGGGCGGACGCCGTAGGCCATGTTCTGGTTGTAGACCGAGCAGGTGGCGTGGTTGTCACCGCAGATGCCGCAGATGCGGCTGGTGATGAAGTGCGCGTCCCGCGGGTCCTTGCCCTTCATGAAGATGCTGTAGCCGCGGAAGATCGACGAGGTGCTGTGGCACTCGACGACCTTCTTCTGGCTGAAGTCGATCTTGGTATAGATGCCGAGGCTGCCCACGATCCGGGTAATCGGATCCCAGGACATCTCCACCAGGCCGGTGTTCTCATCGACCGAAGTCATGCCCTACCCCTCTCTCTGTTAGCCCGGGGGCGGCCCCCGGGCCCCCGCGTGCCATCCGCTCGGGCCAGCCTCCGGCTGGCCGTCGTGACTGGCACCCCTGCGGGGCTCTTCCGGTCGGTGTCACCAGCTCTTCTTGTAACCGGTCAGCAGCTCGTCGCCCTTCTTGCGCCACTTCGGCTCTTCGTCGGCCGTCTTCGCCGTGAAGCCGCGCAGCGTGCGGATGACGGTGCCGTACAGGGTGCTCGCGGTCGCCGAGACCTTCGATCCCGGCGGCTCGTCCATGAACGGCATGAACTTGTCGGGGAAGCCCGGCATCGTGCAGGCGATGCAGATGCCGCCGACGTTCGGGCAGCCGCCCACGCCGTTGATCCAGCCGCGCTTGGGCACGTTGCACTTGACCACCGGGCCCCAGCAGCCCAGCTTGACCAGGCAGCGCGGCGAGCCGTACTCGGTGGCGAACTCGCCCTGCTCGTAGTAGCCGGCCCGGTCGCAGCCCTCGTGCACGGTGGCGCCGAACAGCCAGGACGGGCGCAGCGCCTCGTCGAGCGGGATCATCGGGGCCTGGCCGGCCACCTGGTACAGCAGGTAGAGGATCGTCTCGGAGAGGTTGTCGGGGTGGATCGGGCAGCCGGGCACGCACACGATCGGCAGCCCCGCCTTCGACCGCCAGTCCCAGCCGAGGTAGTCGGGAACGCCCATTGCGCCGGTCGGGTTGCCGGCCATCGCGTGGATCCCGCCGTAGGTGGCGCACGTGCCCACCGCAAGGATCGCCGTGGCCTTGGGCGCGAGCCGGTCGAGCCACTCGTTGGTGGTCATCGGCTGGCCGGTGGCCGGGTTGTTGCCGAACCCGCACCAGTAGCCCTCCGGCTTGATCGCCTCGTTAGGAATCGACCCCTCCACCACGAGGACGAAGGGGTCGAGCTCACCGCGGTCGGCCTTGTGCCACCACTCGATGAAGTTGTCGGCGCCTTGCTCCGGGCCGCATTCGAAGTCGATCAGCGGCCAGTGCACCGCGATCTTGGGAAGTCCGGGAAGCGCGCCGAGCGCTATCTCCTCGATGCTGGGCTGGGTGGCGGCCGTCAGAGCGACCGAGTCGCCATCGCACCCGAGCCCGCCGTTCATCCAGAGAATGTGGACAACCGGTTCCGCGCCGGTGTCAGCCTGTGATGCGTCGGTCTGTGTGGCCATGTGGCCACCTCCTCGCCTCCGGATCGGCTAGTGACCAGGCCCGCACCTCGCCTTTGTGATGCGCGGACGCCGCCATGCTAGACCCGGCGGACCCGCGCTACAAGACGAAACAGTCACCCAGCTGGACAGAAATGTCTATGCGCACGGCACGACGTGCGTACTGTGTGTGATTTTCTACCCCGCCAGCCACCCGCCACACGGGCCCGAGGATTCCCGTTTCCGGCCGACTTCACGTACGCTGACGTGAGCTTGCTGTGTTCACTGGCACTGAGCAGCGCGATCCATGAGCGCTGAGCAGGGCGGTGTCCTTGACTGGTGAGCGACAGACCGGTGGCCGAGGGAGAGAACCGGTGGCTGAGCCTCCCGTGGACAGATCTGGCGCGGAGCCCATCGAGGTTGTTCCCGTCGTGGTGCTCTCGCAGGTCTTCCCTGCCCGGCCGTCGTCGATCCCGGACATCCGCGATTTTGTCCGGCGCTGCCTGGCCGAGTCGCCGCTGACCGACGAGGGCAACCGCGAGGTCGGCGAGACGGTGTTCCGGGCGCTGCTCGACGCCGCGGGGCCGACCGGCTCGATCCAGGTGGCGTTCCGCATCTTCCCCGAGCACGTCGAGGTCGACGTGCTGCACTCGGACCGGCAGATCTCGCCCCGCACGGCGCCCTCTCCCTCGCCGGCCAACGGTGTGGTCGCCCCGACCATGCCCACCGTGCGCTCCGGGCCGGCCCCGGTTCCCGGTGCGGGCGCCGAGGCTGCCCAGCCCACGCCGACCGAGGCGGTGATGCTCGGAGCCCCGGGCCAGCCCGAGACCTTCGCGGAGTGGATGTCGACGGCGCTGCGCCGCGAGGGCCTGACCCAGGAGGCGGCAGCACGCCAGCTCGGCGTCTCCGTGAAGACCGTCAGCCGCTGGGTCGGCGGCGCCACCGAGCCACGCATGCGGGACCTGCGCCGGATCCAGGAGGTCTTCGGCCAGGTGCCGCTCCCGTAACACGGCCGACATGCCAACAGACGTCACTCAGGTAACACGAGTCCCACTGGCTCACCGAGTGAGTAACAGGTCAGCCCTGTCTCGCCGGAGTACTAGACGTCCCCCCACAAGTGTCCTACGGTGCTCCCATGGTGGTACACGCCGGGCGACATGAGTTCGGAGCGGAACGGGGGCGTATAGTCCTGCATACGTTCCGTGACGGCCTGGCTGCGCAAGCTGGCCACGACCTGACCATCGAGGTCGGTCGGTGGTCCGGTGTGCTGAGCCTCGACGACGATCTGAGCCCGGCCAGCCTCGACGCCCGCATCGACCTGAACTCGCTGATCGTGCGCGAGGGTACCGGCGGGCTCAAGCCGCTCACCGACCGGGACCGGCGTGAGATCGCGGTGACCGCCAGGAAGACCCTCGGCGTCGACCGCCATCCCGAGGCGACCTTCACCGCGACGGACTTCAAGCCCGCCGCGGACGGCGGCGGCCTGATCACCGGAACGTTCACGGTCGCGGGCTCGGCCAGCCCGCTGCAGCTGCAGGTCAGCAGGACCGGCCCGGACCGGTATCACGCCACCGGCTCGGTGGTGCAGTCGCAGCACGGGATCAAGCCCTACAGCGGATTCTTCGGCGCGCTCAAGGTGCGCGACGCGGTCGACGTGGACATCGACGTCGACCTCTCCGAGCCCGCTGGCGCAACGGAACCGGCAGCGACGTGAGATCGCACCCCGACGCCAGGCCGTACGGGGCCGACCAGCTGTTCGAGCTGCGCTCCGAGCCACTCCGCGGCCTCGCCGCGCAGGCCGGGGCGGTGGCCAGCGCGTGCCACGCAATGGCGGAGCGGTTCCACCTGGGCGGGAAGCTGGTGACGTTCGGCATCGGCGGGTCGAGCACGGACGCCCAGCACGTCGCCGTCGAGTTCGTCCACCCGGTGATCGTCGGCAAGCGCGCGCTCCCCGCGATCTCGCTGGCCACCGACATCGCGACGGTGACGGGGGTGGCCGCGCTCGACGGCATGGCCGCCGTCTTCGCGCACCAGATCCGCTACCTCGCCGAGCCCGCGGACATCGCGCTCGGGATCTGCTCCGACGGGAAGTGCCCGAGCGTCCTTGCCGGTCTCGAGGCCGCCAAGGCGCGCGGTCTGCTGACAGTGGCGCTGACCGGCGGCGACGGCGGTGCGATCGAATCGAGCGGTGCCGCCGATCACGTCATCGTGGCCAGGTCGGCCGACCCGCGCATCGTCAAGGAAACGCAGGTGACCGCGTATCACGTGCTCTGGGAACTCGTGCACGTGTTCTTCGAGCAACCGGGGCTGCTGGGACCGGGGGTGATCAGATGAGCAACGTGCCGGAATGCCACGACGAGGTGTGCATCACCTGCTCGGATACGGCCACGGCGGTTACGGTCGTGCGCCTGCTCGATGACGCGCTCGCGATCGTCGACACCGGCCAGGGCGAGGAGGAGGTCAGCGTCGCGCTCGTCAGCGCGGCCGTCGGCGACACGATCCTCGTGCACGCGAGGGAAGCAATCGCGGTCGTGGGGAGATGACCGGGATGGGCCAGGACGAGCCAGGCGCGGGGTCGATGGAGTCGCTCTACCCGTTCCTGTACGCGGGCACCACGGACCTGCCCGCGGTCCTCGAGGAAGTACGGCGTTCCACGGTCGCCAAGGCCGAGGAGATCATCGAGCTGCGCCGGGTGATCAGCGAGCGCGACGGCGACAGGCTGATGTCCTGCGCCGCCGACGCCGCCGCGCGGTTCGCCGCTGGCGGGCGGCTGCTGGTGTTCGGCAACGGCGGCAGCGCCACGGATGCACAGCAGCTCGCCACCCTGTTCCTGAACCCGGGCGGCGGCGCCAGGCCGCTGCCGGCGCTCGGCCTGGCAGCGGACACTTCTGTCGTGACGGCGCTCTGCAACGACATCGGCGTCGACGTGGTCTTCGCCCGGCAGATCGCCGCCTTCGGCCGCCGCAACGACATCGCGGTGGGCCTGTCCACCAGCGGCAACTCGGACAACCTGCTGCGCGCCTTCGACGAGGCGAGCCGGCGCGGGCTGCTCACCATCGGCTTCGCCGGCTACCAGGGCGGGAAGATGGCAGAGATGGACAGCATCGACTATCTGTTCGTCGCGCCCTCGTCGTCGGTGCACCGCATTCAGGAAGCGCAGACCACCGTCTACCACATCCTGTGGGAGCTGACGCTGGCCGAACTCGGCCGGGCCGAGGCGGTGGTTTCATGACCGGGCGGATGCTGGTCGCGGGGGTTGGCAACATCTTTCTTGGCGACGACGGCTTCGGCGTCGAGGTCGCGAGCCGCCTGGCCACACGGGAGCTGCCGGACTGGGTCCGCGTCGCCGACTACGGCATCAGCGGCATGCACCTCGCCTACGACCTGGCCGACGGCTTCGAGACCACGATCCTGGTCGACGCGACACCGCGCGGGGGCGACCCGGGCACGGTCTACGTGATCGAACTGGACCCAGCCACCCCGTCCGCCACAGCAGCGCCGGAGCCGGGTAGGGGAATCCCCCTAGTTGACGGTCATGGCATGCAACCGGACGTCGTCTTCGGGATGCTGAACGTGCTCGGCGCCGAAGCCGGGCGGGTACTCCTGGTCGGCTGCGAGCCGGCCAGCGTCGATGAACGGATCGGGCTGAGCGAGCCGGTCACCGCCGCGGTCGACGAGGCCGTGCGGATCGTGCTCGACCTGGTGCGCGCCGCGGGAGCCGACGGCGCCGCGGGAACCACGGCCGAAGGGGGGCGGCCGGCCAGTAACGGCAGCCAGCCCGCCGGCTCGGGCAGCCCGCCCTCTGGAGCAGACGGCCTGCCCGCCGAGGCAGACAGGCAACCG
Organism: Streptosporangiaceae bacterium; assembly: GCA_030039095.1. Next base: position 474 of record JASHQP010000313.1, on the reverse strand, counting down.
GCCGCCGGCAGCAACCGCAGATCGTGAAGGGGTTGATCGCATGTGCCTCGGCATTCCCGGTGAGGTGATCGAGTTCGTCCCCGATCAGCCCGACCTGGCGCGGGTGGACGTGAGCGGGGTCCGCCGCGTGATCAACATCGGCCTGCTGGCCGACGACCCGCCCAAGCCGGGTGAGTGGGTACTGATCCACGTCGGCTTCGCCCTGTCGAAGATCGACGAGGCCGAGGCCGCCGCGGCCATGCAGTTCCTCGAAGGGATCGGCCAGGCCTACGAGGACGAACTCGCGGCGCTGGCCGAATCACGGATCGAATAGGGGTGCAGTGATGCGGTTCGTCGACGAGTTCCGTGATGCCGACAAGGCGCACGCCCTCGCAGCGAAGATCACGGCGCTGTGCGAGCCCGGGCGCCAGTACAAGATCATGGAGGTGTGCGGCGGGCACACCCACACGATCTACCGGCACGGCCTCGAGCACC
>JASHQP010000312.1 GCA_030039095.1 Streptosporangiaceae bacterium | reverse complement strand
GCACCGGGCGGCGCACCACCCGGCGGATCAGCCCGGCCCACAGCCGTGACGGCCGGGCCGCGGTGCGGCGGCGGCCGAGGAACGGGACGCGGCAGCGGTCCGCCCACTCGCCGAGCATGGCCAGCAGCGCCGGCAGCAGCGTGAGCGCCCCGATCACGGCCACGCCGACCACGGTGATCGTGCCGACCGCCATGCCGGTGAACTCGTCGATCCCGGTGAGGAACAGCCCGGCGAGCGAGATCATCACGGTCAGCCCGGAGATCACGATCGCCTTGCCCGACGTGGCGCCCGCGATCCGCAGCGCCTCGGCGAACGACCGGCCCGCGGCCCGCTCCTCGCGCTCACGCCGCAGGTAGAACAGGGAGTAGTCGATCCCGACCGCCATGCCGAGGATCAGCACGACCTCGGAGGTTCCCGAGCCGATCGGCAGCCACCGGCTCGGCACCGCGAGCAGCGAGATCGTCGCCATCACCGCCGCGCCGGCCAGCGCGACCGGGATCCCGGCCGCGATCAGCGCGCCGAACACCACGAGCAGCAGGACGAGGGTGATCGGCACCGAGGTCACCTCGGCCTTGCGGAAGTCGGCGTCCAGCAGCGCGTTCGAGGCGGCGTCCGTGCTCGCGTCGCCCGCCTCGGCAACCACCAGGCGCGGATAGCGGGCCTGGACCGCCGCGACGGCCGCCATGTCCGTGCCGACGGTGGTCTCGGCGCTGGCGTGCGGCCCGGCGACGCGGAACGTGACCAGGGCGCTGCGGCCGTCGGCGGAGATCAGGCCCTGAGCGCCGGGGCCGAGCGGCGATTCGATGTCCTCGGCGGCCCGCGGCAGCCGCTGCAGCGCGGTCACGACCGCGTGCGCCGCCTGCCGCATCGCGGGATCATCCCGGAACGTGTCGCCGGCCGCCCTGGCCTGGATCAGCACGCTTTCCGACGGTGGCGTGGTCACCCCGAGCGCGTGCATCATCTGCTCGGCCTGCCCGGCCTGGCCGGGGTCGTACTGCGGGCGGCTCTGCGTGCCGAGCAGCTGGCCGGCCACGAAGGCCGCGGCGACGAACAGCAGCCAGCCGACGACCACGGCCTTGCGATGCCGGGCGCTCCAGCAGGCGATGCGTTCCACGAATGGGCGAGAACGCCGGGCCGGGCCGGTGAGGTTCAGCACGGGCGCCTTTCGGGGCTGGGGGCGGGGGCATACCTGACACGCGTGTCAGGAGGAGGGTAGCCTGACACGCGTGTCAGGCGCGAGGGGTTCACCGAGATTCGCCGAAAACCCCACCTCGTGCCAGCGGCCGGTAACGGCATGCGGCGCCATGAGGCAGGATGATCTGCGTGGCATGCAGGACGACGCCAGGGCGGGAGGCGGCGGTTCCCGGCTCGGCGCAGACGCGGATAGCGTCCAGACGAACGGTGCTGCCCGTCCTGGCCGCGGTGCTCGCGGTCGCGGCCGACCTCGCGACCAAGGCGTGGGCGCTGTCCCGGCTCTCCGGCGGCCGCCACATCACCGCTGCCGGGGGGCTGGTCCGGCTGCAGCTGGTGATCAACCACGGCGCCGCGTTCGGGCTGGGCACGAGCCTGGAGCCGCTGCTTTCGGTGGTCGCGCTGCTCGGCGTGGTCCTGCTCGGCACCTGGGCGGTGCGCGCGGCGGGCCGCGCCGAAGGGGTTGGTGCCGCGATGGCCGCAGCCGGCGCGGCAGGCAACCTCATCGACCGTCTGACCCGGCCGCCGGGTGTCCTGCACGGCGGGGTCGTTGACTGGCTACACGTGTCGTTCTACGGCCCGACCTTCAACCTGGCCGACGTCTGGCTGCGCGGAGGGCTGCTGATCGCCGTCGCCGGATGGCTCTGGCAGCGGCGTCGCGCGTAGCCGCAGCCAGCGCGGCAGGTACCAGGACCGCTCCTCCAGCACGGCCATGGCGGCGGGCAGCAGGATCCCGCGCACCACGGTGGCGTCGATGAGCACGGCCGCGGCGAGGCCGACCCCGAGCGTCCGCGTGTCCACGATCGGCAGCGTGGCCAGGATGGAGAACACCGCCACCATGATCACGGCCGCGCTGGTCACCACCCCGGAGCTGCTGGCGATGCCGCCCACGAGCGCCTCACGGGTGCTGTGCCCCCGCAACCGCAGTTCCCTGACCCGGCTGAGGATGAACACGTGGTAGTCCATGCTCAGCCCGAACAGCAGCACGAACATGAACAGCGGCACCCAGGCGACGATCGCGCCGAACGACGTGTAGCCGAGCAGCCCCTGCAGCCGGCCGTCCTGGAAGATGAGCGTGATCAGCCCGTACGCCGCGCCGACCGACAGCAGGTTGAGCGCGATCGAGATCAGCGGGATCGCCACCGACCGGAACGCCACCAGCAGCAGCACGAACGCGAGCCCGACCACGAACGCGACCACCAGCGGGGTGGTGGAATGGAACGCCGCGTTGTCGTCGTAGGTGGTGGCGGTGTCGCCGGCCACCGCGTAGCTGATCCCGCCAACCCTGCCCAGCGTCGCGGGCAGGATCCGGTCGCGCAGCGTCAGCAGCGCGGCGGTGGAGGCGGCGTCGCCTCCGTTCCCCGCCAGCGGCACACCGATGACCAGGCCGCGTCCGTCCGCGACCGGAGTGGCGGTGACCGGCGGGTGGATCGGCCCGCCGTGGGCGGCCCTGGCCTGCAGCGCCGCCAGGGCGTCGCGCATGCCGGGGCCGACCAGGCCGGTGCCGGTGACCACCACCTGGGCGGGCGACGGGGACTGCGGGAACGCGTGGTCGATCTGGTCGATGGTCCGCAGCACCGGGTTCCCGGCGGGCAGGTCGACCGCGGGCTCGCCGATCCGCATCCCGAGTGCGGGTGATGCGAGCGCGAGCAGCGCGATCAGGGCCGCGCCGCCCCACACCAGCGGGCGGCGCACCACCGACCGCACCAGGAAGGCCCACACCCGCGACGGCCGGGCCGCGCTGCGCCTGCGGCCGAGGAACGGGACCTTGCCCCTGTCCGCCCGCGGCCCGAGCCAGGCCAGCAGCGCGGGCAGCACGGTCAGCGAGCCGAGCACCGTGGCCCCGACCACGGCGATCGTGCCCAGCGCGATGCCGGAGAATACCGGGTCGCCGGTGATGAACAGACCGGACAGCGCGATCATGACGGTCAGCCCGGACACCAGGATCGCGCGCCCCGAGGTGCGGGCGGCGATCCGCAGGGCCTCGCGGTTGTCCCGCCCGGCGGCGCGTTCCTCCCGCTCGCGGCGCAGGTAGAACAGCGAGTAGTCGACGCCGACGGCCATGCCGATGAGCAGCACGACCTCGCTGGTGCTGGACACGACCGGGAACCAGCGGGTGACGGCGGTCAGCAGCGACAGCGCGGTGATCACCGAGGTGATGGCCAGCAGCAGCGGGATGCCGGCGGCGATCAGCGCGCCGAACACGAGCAGCAGCAGCACCAGCGTGATCGGGATCGAGGTCGCCTCGGCCCGGCGGAAGCCGCTGCCGAGCACCGAGTTGATCGCCCGCAGCTCGCTCGCGTCGCCGCCCTCGGCGATCAGCAGCCCCGGATTTCGGGCCTGGACGGCCGCGACGGCGCTCAGCGCCGGGCCGACCGCGTTGGGCTGATCGGTCTGCGGGCCGGGAACCTCGAACGTCACCAGCGCGCTGCGCCCGTCCGCCGAGACCAGCGCGGGGTCACCTACCGGCGAGCGGATCTCCTGCGCCGCGCCCGGCAGCGCCGCCAAAGCCGTGGTCACCTGACGGGCCGTCCGGCGCATGGCCGGGTCGGTTGCGAACGTCTGGCCGGGCGCCCTGGCCTGGATCAGCACGCCCTCCACGGCCGGCGCCACCAGGCCCAGCCGGTGCAGCGCCCGTTCGGCCTGCCCGGACTGCCCGGCGTCATAGGACGGGGCCGGCGTGGCGGCGGCGAGGGCGTGGCCGCCGATGAAGACGACGGCAACCAGGGCAAGCCAGCCGAACACGGCGGTCTTGCGGTGCCGGGCGCTCCACCCGGCGATGCGTTCGACGAACGGGGCCCGGACCCGCCGTCGCCGCTCGCGGCGGGGTGGGTCGTGGCGGGCCGAACTGGGTTGCGGCAATACTGGCATCTGCGGCTGGCTCATCATGGCCTCTCTTTGCAGGGTGGTGTGGTGGTTGGCTGGCCGCTGCGTGATCCCGCCCGCGAGCTGCCACTCGCGGGCGGGACGCAGCGCTCAGCGGGCGGCGACGCGGGCGGTTGCGACCAGGACGTAGCTGGTGACGATGAACCCGGCCAGGCCAGCGGCGGAGCAGAGCAGCGCCCGGGGCCGGCTGGCCCTGCAGGCCCCCGAACGGGGCAACACAGCAGTTTTTGGCATGGCGGGACTGAACGAATGGCTCATGGCTGCCTCGCTTTGTTGACGGGATGGATGGATCAGATGAACGTGTCGTGCAATGGCCCCAGTGGTCCGGGACCGGCTAGTACCTCCCTGGCCTCGGCCAGCGGGTCAGTGGGGGCGTGGAGCAGGGACCGCGCGACCACGGCGTGCAGCCGCGCGGTGAGCACCACGACGTAGTTGAAGAGCAGGAACGTTATGGCGAAGATCGCCGCGCCGAGCAGGGCCCTGGGCAGCGTGTCGACATACAGCCCGACGCCGCCGGCCCAGTACCAGACAGGCAGGGTGGCCAGGCCGAGGAGCGCCACCCAGATCGCGAGCACGGCCGTGTCCAGAATGAACAGCGGCCCCCAGAGGCCGATCAGGTAGGCGGCGTCGCGCCAGGTGGCCGGGTCCCGCCAGCGCTCCCTGGCCCGGGCGATCAGGCCGGTCCCGGAGACGTCGCGGTAACCGCCACTGACCGCAACGGTCAGCACCGGGCGCAGCCGGGCGCGCTCGACGTCCGCGCACCACCGCAGCACCTCGGCCGCGGCGATCAGCAGCGGGAGGCCGGCCAGCGTGATCGCGAAGGCCGCGGCGGTCACGGTCGCGGTGAGGCCCGCGGCGAACAGCACCCAGCCAACGGCGAACACGTACCCGGCCAGATACCACGCGGCGCGCCAGAGGCCGGCCGAGACGAGCAGCCGGAACGGGTTGCGGTACAGGCGCAGCGGCGGGTCGTCGGCGCTCATCCGACGTCCCGCATCAGCTGCTCCACGGCCTGCACCTTCTCGGTCAGCTTTGCCAGCTGGTCTCGAAGCTCCTGCTGGTTGGCGACCGCTTCCTCGGCGAGCTTGCGGTAGTGAGCCATCGCGACCGCGTCCGCGCGGTGGCCCTGCAGCCGGAAATAGGAGGACACGATCACGGCGATCACCCCGCCCACGACGAGGATGATCCCGATCGGTATGAAGATCGCGTTGTAGTTGACGCTGCCGTTGGTGGCCAGCGCGTGCATGCCGGTCATGTGCCGTTCTCCTCGCCGTCCTGTAGTCGGCCGTCCTGCGCGGAACCCCGGCTGGCCTGGACCGTCTCGGTGACGATCTCCGCTGTCAGCCGCAGGTCGAACGGCGCTAGCTCGAAGTACTTCATCGCCTTCCCGTCCTCGGACAGTTCCAGGTGGCCGGTCACGATGCCGGCCTCCTGCAGCCGGTTCAGGTGCATGTACAGCAGCGGCCGCGAGATGCCGAGCCTGCGGGCCAGCTCACTGACGTGCACCCGGCCCCCGGAAAGCTCGGCGATGACCCGCAGCCGCAGCGGATTGGCCACGGCGGTCAGCTTTGTGAGCAGCTCCTCCTCGGCGGTGGGCCGCTCGGCTTCCTGGGTCAGCGCCGGCTCCTTGGACCTGTCAGCTGAGTTTTACATGTCAGCTAGAACTTACACATGACGGATCAGGTCGTCAAGGCCCGGACACCAGGGGCTGCCCGGCCCGCCCCGGTACGGGATGATGGCGGGCATGGGAGAGCTGATCGTGCTCCGGCACGGCGAGACCGAGTGGAGCGCCTCCGGCCGCCACACCGGCCGCACCGATATACCGCTCACCGCCCGCGGCGAGGCCGCGGCCGCCGCGCTCGCCCCCGCGCTCGCCCGGCGCGACATCGTGGCCACGTTCTGCAGCCCGGCGCAGCGTGCCGTGCGCACCGCGGAACTCGCCGGTCTCGAGGACCTCAAGCTCGACCCGGACCTGTGGGAATGGGACTACGGCGGTTACGAGGGACGGACGACGACGCAGATCCAGGAAGACCGGCCCGGCTGGTACCTGTGGCGTGACGGCGTGATCCCCGGCGACGCCGAGCATCCCGGCGAGACCGTGCGGCAGGTCGGGGCGCGCACGGACGCCGTGCTGGCCCGGGCGAGGCCGCTGCTGGCCGACGGGGACGTGGCGCTGGTGGCCCACGGCCACGTGCTGCGTGTGCTCACCGCCCGCTGGCTGGCGCTGGATCCGGACGGCGGCCGCCTGTTCCGGCTGGACACCGGCACCTACTCCACGCTCGGCACCGAGCACGGTTACCCGGTGATCTCGACCTGGAACCTGCCCCCCGGCTAGTCATTCGGGCCGGGTTTCGTCCTCGATCCAGCTCAGGTACGCCGGTGAGCCGGCCACGATCGGCGTCGCCACGATCTCGGGCTCGTCATAGCTGTGCCGCTCGGCCAGAAAGTCAGCCAGCTGCTGGTAGCGGTCGGCCGGGAGCTTGAGCATGACCAGCCACTCCTCGGCGCGTTCGAGGCCGTCCTCCCACCAGTAGGTGCTCGCGATCGGGCCGGCAACCTGCCCCACGGCCGCGAGCCGGGCCGCCACCGCGTCATGGGCGAGCTCCATCGCCTCGGCGCGCGAGTCGGTGGTCGTCTGCACCTGCAGGTAACGCGCGTCGGCGTCGGCTGCGCCGCCCTGAGCCGCCATGGCAAACGATGGTACGCCGGGCGCTGTGGAATGGCTGGCTGCTGCGGCTCATCGCGGGTGTCAGCCCGCGGGCCAGCCCTCGGCCAGGCCCGCCGCCGGGGTGAACTCCGGGATCGTGACGGTGGCCGTGGCCTCCACCTGCCCGCCGCGGGCGCCGGGCACTGGCTGGTAGCCGGCCCGGAGGGTGAGCGTGTCGGTGCCCGGCTGCGCGGTCACCGCCACGGCCACCCGCAGCCGCACGGTCACCGCCTGGTGCGGCGCCAGGACGGCGGGCAGGGAGCCGAGCGGGGTGACCGTCCAGCCCGCCGGGACACCCAGCGTGAGCCGGGTGCCCGGCATCGCGTAGTCGCCGTTGTTCACCACTGTCGCCGTGACCGTGTCCGACGACCCGGCGCCCATCGCCGACGGCGCCCGGAGCGTGGCGTACCGGGCACCGACGCTGCGGGTCACGGTGAAGCCGCCGCGCAGCCGCAGGTTCGCCAGGGCCGACGAGTCACCGACATAGACCCGGTAGCGGCCGTCCGGGAGCACCCAGCCGTCGGCCGCGTCGTCCCAGTAGGACAGGTCGTGACCGTTCAGGGTGAAACGCACGGTGGTGGACTGGCCGGGCTTCATCGTGACCTTGGCGAACCCCTTCAGCTGCCGCGGCGGCTCCCCCGCCGGCGCCGGGTCTCCCAGGTAGAGCTGGGCCACGTCCGACCCGGCTACCTTGCCGGCGTTGGTCACCCGCGCGGTGACCGTGACCTGGCGCTCCGACTGCCCGTTGCACCCGCAGCTCGTCGCCCCCGGGTTCGAGCTGCCGTTGCGCACCTGGCGGGGCGTCACGGTCAGGTCGCTGTAGGAGAAGTGGGTGTAGGACAGCCCGAACCCGAACGGGAACAGCGGCGTCTCGTTCCTGGCGTCGTAGTAGCGGTAGCCGACGTCGATGCCCTCGGAGTACAGCACCCGGCCGTCTTCTCCAGGGAACTCGGCCGACGTCGACGCTGGCACCTGGGACAGGCCGGTGGGGAACGTCACCGGGAGGTGCCCGCCGGGATCGGCCCGGCCGTACAGGATTGCGGCCAGCGCGGTGCCGTTGCTCTCCCCCGGATACCAGGCGTCCACCACCGAGGCCACCTTGCCGATCCACGGCATCACGACCGGCGCGCCCGCGTCGATCACCACGACGGTGCGCGGGTTGGCCGCGGCGACCGCGGAGATCAGCTCGTTCTGCGCCGACGGCAGGTTCAGGCTGGCCCGGTCCGCCGCCTCCGACTCGGTGTCATCGGAGACCACGACCACGGCGGTCCGTGCCGCCCTTGCCGCGGCCACCGCCCGGGCGATGCCCGGGGCCAGGTCCGATGGCGTGGCCCAGCTCAGCCTCGTCGCGGCGTCGCTGCCCGCGACCCTCAGCGTGTAGGTCTGGCCGGCCCGCAGGTTCACCCCCACCGACTCGGTCGGCGGCGTGCCCGCGTCGGCCAGGATCCCCTTGCCGTCCAGGGAAAGGAGCGTGCGGGAACTGGGGCTGGTCAGCGCGATCACGTACGTGCCGGTCTCCGGCGCGGTGAGGGTCCCGGACGAGGTCAGCGCCGAGGCAGGGATCGGCGACAGCGACGTGTCCGTGGGCAGCCCCTGGGTGTACGTGACCGTCGTGCCCCGCTTCGCGGCGGCCTTGATGCCCTGCAGCGGGGTGACGCTGAACGGAGCGGTCACGTGGGCGCTGCCGCCGCCGCTGTCGGTGGGTGCGGCCGAGGCCGCCGGCCCGATCACCGCCACGGCGCCCGCGCCAGACGCCGGCAGCGGCAGCACTGCGCCGGTGTTCTTCAGCAGCACCGTGCCCGCCTCGGCGACGTCGGTGGCGACCGCCTGATGCGCCGGGGTCGTCGCGACCACGCCCGCGGCGCTTTTGACGTTGGGGGGTTCGCGGGGGGTACCCCCCCGCGAGTATTCGAACATCTCGGTGAGGATCCGGGACACCATCTGGTTGAGCGCGGGAATCGCGACCTTGCCCGAGCCCACCGCCGCGGCCAGCGCGGCGCCGTAGTAGCCGCCGTTGGGCATCTCCTGGTCCAGACCGGCCCGGACCGACTGCCCGGTTGACTTCGTGGCCCCGTAGTCCGAGCTGACGAAGCCGGGGAAGCCCCACCGCTGGTCCAGGATCTCGCCGATCAGGTACTGGCTCTGGCAGGCGGACTGCCCGTTGACCGTGCTGTAGGCGCACATCACCGACGCCGCGCTGGCCTTGGCGACGGCAGCCCAGAACGCGGGCAGGTAGATCTCGTGCAGCGCCCGCTCGCTCACGATCGCGTCATCGGCCGGGGTATTGCGGTAGGTCTCCTGGTTGTACACCGCATAGTGCTTGACCTGGGACATCACGCCCTGGCTCTGCACCCCGCCGATTTCGGCCCCGGCCAGCGCCCCGTTCAGGTACGGGTCCTCGCTGTAGGACTCGAAGGTCCGGCCCCACCGCGGGTCCCGGTCGATGTTGATCGTCGGGCCCAGGTTGACCATGATGCCCTTGCTGCGCTCCTCGGCGCCGACGACCTGCCCGTACCGCCTGGCCAGCGACGAGTCCCAGGTCGCCGCCAGGGACACGCCGGCGGGCAGTTGCGTCACCCCGGACCGCCCGTCGCCGACCCCGTTCGGCCCGTCGGCCAGGGACAGCGCCGGGATGCACAGGCTCGGCACCGCGGTGGTGGTCACCGCGCCGTCCGCCAGGCCGGTCGCGCCCGTCCCGGCCAGCATGTCGATCTTGTCGGCCAGGGACATCCTGGGCAGCAGCATGCTCACCCTGTTGCCGACCGGCAGGGACCGGTTCAGCCACGGGCACGACGGGGCGGCGGCCGGCTGGCGGCCCGTGGCCGCCGCGTTCGGGGCGATCGTGGCGGCCATCGGGAGCGCGACCGCCGCGAGCCCGGCCGCGATGGCCACGGGCGGCAGGCGACGCCGGGCCGGCCGGCCCGGCCGGGACGGGCAGCCCCCGCGCTTGCCTGCAAAACGGAACAAATTGCTCAAGGATGCCCTCCGATGCCCAGACCATAGTTAACGCCCAGACATCGGAAAGGTCATCCCAATGCAAAAAATGTCACACTCGGCGGCTGCTAACTCGTGGGCGTGCCCGACCCGGCGGCCATCGCGAAGATGTGCATCTCGGTCTGGCCGAACGAGCCGGGCAGCGAGGGCAGCGTCACCGACGCCACGGTCTTGCCCGACTCGAGCGGCACCGAGGCGAAGTACACGCTCACCGCGTGCGAGCCGGTCGGTGTGCTCTGGTTCCAGCTGGAGGTCGTGTCGACGATCTGGCCGCCGGCCGCCGGGGCGTTCGAGTACCAGTCGGCCATGGTCAGCGTGAAGGACTGGCTGGTCCCGTCCGTGTAGTTGACCGTGATCGTGCCCGTCGCCGTCCCGTTCTGGCTGGCGGCCAGGACGCCGAGATCGCTCCCGGAGCCGGACAGATCCACCGTCTGGCCGTCGGCGACCACGTTGTCCAGGGCTCCCGCTGGCACGTTTGGCCAGGTCAGCGTCGTCCCGTCGATGGTCACCTGTCCCCCGGGCTCCAGCGGGGTCGGGGTGCCGGCGGCCAGCGCCTCGGCCGAGTAGCTGTCGCCGCCCAGGTCGTAGTTGGCGCCGGCCGGATCGGAGTTGTCACTGATCCCGAAGTTGTCGTACGCGGCGGCCAGCGAGGAGTACGGGACAGCCGTGCTCCCGGAGCCGGTCACCACGCCGCCACCGCTGCCGGGCCCCGCCTGGTAGCCGACCCTGGCGGTGAGCGTGGCGCTGCCCGCCGCCGCGCTGGGCGGGACGGTCACCCGGAACTTCACGGACACGGTCTGGCCGGGAGCCACGAAGCCGGGCACCGGCCCGGCCGGTGTGGCGCTCCAGCCCGCCGGCACGTTCAGCGCGAACCGCGTGCCCGGCATCGGGTAGTCGCCGTTGTTGACCACGGTCGCGGTGACCGTCGCCGTGGAGCCGGCCGCGATCGTCGCCGGGGCCGACACCGTCGCGTACCGGGCGCCGACGCTGCGGGTGACCGTGAAGCCGCCGCGCAGCGGCAGGTTCGCCAGAGCCGAGGAGTCACCCACGTACACCTGGTACTGGCCGTCCGGCAGCACCCAGCCGTTGGCCGCGTCGTCCCAGTACGACAGCGCGTGCCCGGTCAGCGTGAAGTGCACGGTGGTGGACTGGCCGGGCTGCAGGGTGACCTTCTGGAAGCCCTGGAGCTGGCGCGGCGGCTGCCCGGCCGAGGCCGGGTCACCCAGGTAGAGCTGGGCCACGTCCGAGCCTGCCGCCCGGCCGGTGTTGGTCACCGTGGCCGACACCGTCACCTGGCGGCTGCCCTGCCCGTTGCACCCGCAGGCGGTGGCGCCCGGGTTCGAGACGCCGTTCTGTACGGTGCCCGGCGTGACCCGCAGGTTGCTGTAGTTGAACGTGGTGTACGACAGCCCGTACCCGAACGGGAACAACGGGGTCTCGTTCTTGGCGTCGTAGTACCGGTACCCCACGTCGATGCCCTCGGAGTACAGCACCTGGCCGTTTACTCCCGGGAACTCGGCCGGCGTCGACGCCGGCACCTGGGACAGGTCGGTGGGGAACGTCACCGGGAGGTGCCCGCTGGGATCGACGCTGCCGAACAGCACGTTGGCCAGCGCGGTCCCGTTGCTCTCGCCCGGGTACCAGGCGTCGACCACGGAGGCGACCTGGCTGATCCACGGCATGACCACCGGTGCGCCCGCGTCGATCACCACCACGGTGTGCGGGTTCGCCGCGGCGACGGCCGAGATCAGCTCGTTCTGCGCCGACGGCAGGTTCAGGCTGGCCCGGTCCGCGGCCTCGGTCTCGGTGTCATCCGACACCACCACGACCGCGGTCTTCGCTGCCCTGGCCGCCGCCACCGCCTGCGCGATGCCGGGCGCCAGATCCGACGGCGTGGCCCAGCTCAGGTTCGCCGACTCGCCGCCGCCGGCCAGCTGGAGCGTGTAGGTCTGCCCGGCCACCAGGTTCACGCCGACCGAGTACGTGGACACCGGCGGGGTGCCCGGGTTGGCGAGGAGCTCCTGGCCGTCCAGGGACAGGTCGACCGTGCTGTAGCAGCCGCACGGGTTCTCGAACGACAGCACGTAGGTGCCGGTCTCCGGGGCGGTCAGCGTGCCGGTGTAGGTCCCGCCGAAGCCGGTGGCGGCGTACGCCGGGGACAGGTCCGTGCTCGGGATCGCAGACAGCGACGTGTCGGTAGGCAGGCCCTGGGTGTAGCTGACCGTGGTGCCCGAGCCCGCGGCGGCCTGGATGCCCTGCAGCGGAGTCACGTGGAACGTGGACGTCACGTACGCGCTGCCGCCGCCGGTGTAGACCGGCGATGCCGAGGCCGCCGGGCCGATCACCGCCACGTTCCCGGCGCCGTCCGCCGGCAGCGGCAGCGTGCCGCCGCTGTTCTTCAGCAGCACGGTGCCCTCCTCGGCGACCTCCTGGGAGACGGCCTGGTGCGCCGGGGTCGTGACCACGGAACTGGTCGTGCCGGTCGGCGGGTTGTTGAAGTCGTTGAACCGGAACATCTCGGTCAGGGCGCGGGACACCATCTGGTCGAGAGTGGCCATGCTGACCTCGCCGGCCTGCACGGCCGCCTCGAGGTCGGAGCCGTAGTACACGGCGGCCGGCATCTCCTGGTCGTCTCCGGCCTCGGCGGACTGGAGCGTGGAGTGGGTGGCGCCGTAGTCGGACGTCATGTAGCCGGGAAAACCCCAGCGCTGGTCGAGGGTCTCGCCGATCAGGTACTGGTTCTGGCAGGCGGGCACGCCGTTGATCGTGCTGTAGGAGCACATGACCGAGGCCGCCCTGGCCTGCTGGGTGGCGGCCCAGAAGCCGGGCAGGTAGATCTCGTGCAGCGCCTGCTCGCTGACGATCGCGTTGTCGGCCGCGGTGTTGCGGTTCGTCTCCTGGTTGTACACGGCGTAGTGCTTGACCTGGGACTGCACGCCCTGGCTCTGCACCCCGTCGATGAACCCGACAGCGGTCTGCGCGTTCAGGTACGGGTCCTCGGTGTAGGACTCGAACTCCCGGCCCCAGCGCGGGTCACGGTCGATGTTGATCGTCGGGCCCAGGTTGACCGTCGCGCCCTTGCCACGCTCCTCGGCCCCGACGACCTTGCCGTACGCGGTGGCCAGGGACGGGTCGAACGTGGCGGACAGCGACTGTGCCGACGGCATCTGGGTCACGCCGGTCAGGCCGTCGCCCACGCCGACCGGGCCGTCCTCCTCGTTCTGCGACGGGACACACAGGCTCGGGATGGCAGGGATGTAGAACACGTAAGGCTCGGAGTAGCCGCCCCCGGTCACCTCGTTGATCTTGTCGGCGAGCGTCATCTGCGACATCAGCATGCTGACCCGCGCCTTGATCGGCAGCGACTCGTTCAGCCATGGGCACGACGCGTCCGACGCCGACGTGCGCGCGCCGGCCGCCGAGGCTGGGCCGCCGGCCAATGCCAGCGCAACCGGCAGCGTCACCGCCGCAAACCCTGCGATCACCGCCAGCAGCGGGGAACGGCGCCTGGCACGCGGACTGCTCGGAACGCCGGCGGAACGGAACAGCTTCATCGAGGGCCTCCTGCTCGCTGGGCGCTGAATAGTCAAGTCCCGGGCCGCGCGGATGCCAATACCGAGATGAGCGGAACGACAGAAATATTCTGATAAAAAACCATCAACATGTTCACAACGCCGCCGGTGGCCCCGCCCGCCACGGCCCGGCCGGACCCCAGGTCGCGCAGCCGGCCGCGGATGGAATGGCTGATCCCGAGCCGGCCGGCGGCCGCCGTTTCGGCGAGGCGCCCGTCCGGGATGCCCGGGCCGTCGTCCCTGATCGTCACCGTGACCCGGTCCGTCTGCGCTGACAGCATCGTCGCGCGGACATCCACGCTTCCCGGCACGCCCGCACCGCCCGGCGCCGCGCCGCCCGCCTCGGCGCCGCGCCGCTGCACCATCGCCAGGACCTGCAGAACCGGGTCGTGGATGTCGCGGGCCAGGCGCTCCCGCTCCCGGCTGGCCGCCTCAACCTCGATGACCCGCCGTGCGCGCCCGTCCGTGATGATCACGGCTGGCCGGGCTGCCCGGCCGGGTCGTAGTAGTGCGCGTACTGCCAGGCGCCGTTCTTGACCAGCAGCTCGTCGGTCATCGCGGGGAACCGGTCCGGTGAGAACGGCGCGATCCCGGCAGGCTCGCCGGTGGTGATCCACCCGGCCAGGGCCTCGCCGATGGCCGGCGAGGAGGAAAAGCCGGAGCCGTTGCAGCCGCTGGCCACCCACAGCCCGGGCGCGTCGGGCACCGGGCCGGCGACGAAGCGGCCGTCCGGGCTCATCGTGAACATCCCGCCGCGGTGCTCGGCGACCGGCGCGCCGCCGGCCATCGGCGCCTCGTCGGCGACCTGGGCGGCCATGTCCCGCAGCACGGACATGTCCAGCGGCATGTCACCGGTGCGGAACGACGGCGGCTGCTGCCTGGGGTCGACCGGAAGCGGCGCGGCCTCGAACCCGCCGAACATCAGGCCGCCCCGCGCCGGGCGCAGGTAGACGGCGGCGTCGACGACCCGGATGATCGGCTCCGCCGGGTCGAGCTCGGCGGACGGCTCGGTGACGAGCAGCTGGTGCCGGACCGGCGCGGCCGCCACCCGGCCCCCCGTCCCGGCGAGCTCGGCGACCTGCCGCACCCACGCGCCCGCGGCGTCCACCACGGCAACCGCGGCGTCGATGGACCGGGCATCGGTCTCGACGCCACTCACCCGGCCACCAGAGAACGGGATGTCGACCACCGCCTCGGACTCGAGGATCTCGACGCCCCGCCGCCGGCAGGCCTCGGCGTACGCGCGCACGAGGCTCATCGGCTCCTCGATGTAGACGTCCTCCGGGCACCACAGCGCGAATTCCTCGCCCGACTCGGACGCGTGGTAGTAGGACACGCGCCCGGCCAGGTCCGCGGGGCTGGCCTGCTGCACGTCGGCGCCCCAGCCGCGGGACTGGGTGGCCTCGGCCAGCAGGTAGTCCCGGTGCGTGCCGGTCCGTGCGACCAGGAAGCTGCCGCTGCGGGTCACCTCGAGCTCGGCCCCGGCCCAGTCGCCGAAACTGGCGGCGAGCTCGATGCTGCGCCGCGCCAGCACCGTGCGCGGCTCGTCGGCCTGCACGGACTTGAACAGCCCGGCGGCCCGCCCCGACGCCTGCGAGCCGGCGGTGTCCCGCTCGACCACGACCACAGACCGGCCTGCCAGCGCGCACTGCAGCGCCGTGCTGAGCCCGAGCGCCCCGGCCCCGATAACCACGATGTCGGTTTTCACCAGGCCAGTGTGCCCCGGCCGGGCCGCCCGCGTCACCTGGCGATGAGGTGCTCGTCCGCGCGCTCGCCGAGCAGTGCCCAGGACAGTTGTCCAGCACCTGGGCCAGCTCCGGCCAGAGGCTGGCGGGCGCGCAAGCAGTGGCGGCGCCTCACCCGGTACGGGAGGCGCCGCCACGCTCACACGGCGCGGCGATCAGTAGCCGTAGCCGCCACTGCCGGAGCCACCGCTGCCGGAGCTGCCGCTGCCAGAGCTGCCGCTGCTGCCGCTCGACGAAGAGGACGTGTCCTTCTTCGCGAGCTTCTTGCCGCTGGAGGTCATCATCCACCAGAGGCCGCCGGAGGCGTTCAGGTCGTTGCCGACCCACTGGCCGGCGGCGGTGTCGCTCTTGAACAGGTACAGCGGGTGACCGTCGTAGGTGGCCTGAAGCTGTCCGTCCGCCCGCTTGATCGTGCCGAGCTTGCCGCCCAGCGTGACCCCCGACGCCAGGCTCGGGGTTCCGATGAGCGGCGGCCAGAAGCTCGCGCAGCTGCCGTTGCACATCGACTTCGTCGAGCTGTCGGGCGCGAACCAGTAGAGCACGAACCCGCCCGAGTTGGTCAGCACCGTGCGCCCGTCGATCGACATGGTCTTGATCCCGGCCGCGGACGTCGAGGGGGCGCTGGCCGACGTGGGGCTCGTGGTCTTCGTCACGGGGGGAGGGCTGGAAGACGAAGAACCACCGCACGCCGCAAGCCCGACGACGGCGGCAGCGGCGAGTACGGAGGCCGCCAACCATCGATTACGCATCGTATCTACTCCATTCGCTACGGTTACCCGCTCCGCGTTCACACAGGACCACGTAAGGCCGGGCGGAGTAGTTCAACGGTTTCTCGATGAATCTCAGGCGGCGATCCGCTGGCACAGCCAGGCGAGCGACATCGGGTACCGGTATTCGATGGCGGCGTGGGCCGCGTCGAACAGCTCGAACCGGACCACCTCGTCGGCCACGCCGACCTCGCGCAGCGCCTGCCGGAACGCCTCGGCGCCCAGGTCGAGGAAGAAGTCGTCCCTGGTGCCGGCGTCGATCCAGATCGCGCGCAGCGACCGGAGCGCCCCGGCATACCGGGAGGCCATCCGGACCGGGTCCCAGTCCAGCCAGCGCTCCCACACCTCGGGGCGCAGCGCCCCGGTCCGCTGGTCGAACGGCAGGTCCACGGTCCCGTCCTCGTGCGCCGAGAAACACGCGGCCACCCCGAGCAGCCCGAGCAGGACCTGGTCGGCTGGCTTGGTGAACGAGACCCGGGACCGGAAGTCGTCCCACCAGCGCCAGATGTCGCCGTCGTAGTCACGCAGCGCCCGCACCGCCGGCCCGAACTCGGGGATGTAGCTCAGTTCATAGAGCGCGTCGCCCGCGTGCGTGGCCAGCGCGCCGAACAGGTCGGGCCGCAGCATCGGGGTGATCATCGCGCCGAACCCGCCGCTCGACTTGCCCGAGATCGCCCGGTGCGCCGCGGCGGGCAGCGTCCGGTAGCGCTGGTCCACCCAGGGCACGACCTCGTCGCACAGGTAGGAGTGGTAACGGCCGGTGCCCGGCGAGTCCACGAACTGACTGCCGCCGTAGGACGTCCACGCGTCCACGAACACGACGAGCGCTGGCGGCGCCTCACCGCGGGCGAACACGGCGTCGGCGGCCTCCGGGAACGGCTGCCGGAACGGGGCACGGTTCCACCACATGGCGACATGCCCGGTGTACCCCTGGATCACGTACACCACCGGGTAGCGGCGATCCGGGTCGGCGTCGTACCCGGGCGGCAGGTACACCCAGAGCGGCCGCCGGAACGCGTCGCCCAGCGGGTTGCCCCGCAGCAGCTCGCTGGTGATCACGTGCTCTTCCAGGCGGCCTGCCAGATCTGCGGACCAGGGCAACATGCTGCCTAGTCTCTCAGACCACTGGGTCGGCCACCCGCGCCAGGAACAGCGGCTCCCCGGTCTGGGTGTCGGTCACCAGCAGCACGTACGGCCGGTCGAACACGATCCTGCTGAGCGGCACGGATACCGCGCTCGGCGCGACGCCGACCGCGGTCGCCGCGCTGGCCACGGTGCCCTTCTCGGCCACCGCGAGCGTGGCCGCGTGCACGACGAGAGCGATGCAGCATGCCTGCGGAGACAGGCCGGTGAAGTCCGCGTGGCTGCTG
>JASHQP010000311.1 GCA_030039095.1 Streptosporangiaceae bacterium | reverse complement strand
ACGATGCCGGACGGCACCGAGTCGTCGGCGGCAAGCGCACCGGCCCGCGGCAGGAACACCGCCAGCGCCAGCGCGTTCACCTCACCCTGGCTCATCACCCCCAGCGCCGACCCGGGAGCCCCGTCCACGCTCACGTCCAGCTCGACGTGCCGCTGGGTCGACGACCCAACCAGCCGGATCGCGCCCAGGTCCACGTTGCTCTCCTGGCGCAGCATCGCCCAGATGCTCTTGGCCTGCGCGGCCAGCGGGGCCAGCCGCTCGTTGCGGATCTCGTCGGTGGCGGCCTTCAGCCAGGCCTCGGCCGCCTTGACCGGCGCAACGGGCGCCAGGCCGGCCCGCGCTTCCCCGGCACTCGCGCACCACGCCGAAACCGCCGAGGCGACCGGAGCCCACGCGTCCTCGCGTTCTGCGTACCTGGCGTCCGCCTCCGCGGACAGCGACTCCAGCTCGCCCGCCAGTGACGGCAGCGCCTGCTCGAGATGGTCAGCCAGCGCGCGCAGGGAAGCCGCGGTCAGCGGCGCACCAGGGTCCGGCACCGCAGACCACTTCGACCACGCGGCGAGCGCCGGGCCGGGATCCACGCCCCAGGGCGCCTCGCCGGACAGCACCGGCGGCGACGGCTGCACCAGGGTCAGCGCGTGGCGCCTGGCGCCGGCGGCGGCCCGTTCCGTATCTTCTGCGGCCTGTGCCTCCTGGCCGAGCCGCGCCACCTCCTCCTCCGTGGCCTGCCGCCACTGCGCGGTCAGCGCTCCCGGCCGCCCGCACACCGGGCAGTCCCCCTCACCGTGCGCCTGGTAATGCTGCAGCGCCGCGGTCAGGAGCCCCGCGAGCGCCCGCGCCCGGCCCGCGGACGACCCGGCGACGGCCTCCAGCCCGGCGGTGGCCTCGCCTGCCAGCGGATCTTTCTCCAGCCGCTCCAGCACGATTCCGAGCAGCACATCATCCATGCCACCGGCTTTTACCACCGATTACAGCACATGGGCAGGTTTACAGCTCAACCGGCAGTACTTGGCACAAAAGAAAGACCATTGAATAAAGCATCGGAGCGATCGCATCGTGTCAACCTCTGCGGCACGCAGAGCGTCAAGCATGCGTCATCCAACGGGAGGAACAAAATGAAACGCAGCATGATCGCTCCGCTCACCATCGGCGCCGCAGCGGCCATTTCCCTCGCCGTGGCCGGGCCGGCGCTGGCAGGCTCAACCACAACGGCGGCGCTGGGATCCTGCACGGCATCGGTGAGCAATAGCCATCCGGCTGACGACACCACCACCGATGTAAAGGTCCGCACCGCAGCGGGGGCCGAGGTATTCACGGTGGCCCACTACAAGACCGTAAACCGGGCGTACTACCGGGTCGCGAACTCTGCAGGCCGGACCACCGTCGCCTACTACGTGAGCGGCGCAGCCCCCGGCTACAGGGTCGTCGTAGACGTCACGGTAGTCCGCGGCCACCAGGCAAACAGCTGCTCGACATCGTTCACGCCCAAGCGCTGAGCAGCCATCACGACCTCTTACGCCACGCTCAGCGGTCCCTGCCGACTGACGACTCCTGCGATATCAGGAGGAAAATGATGCTCCGATTCGGCCGGCGTACCTCCTGCAAGGCATCGTCACAATCTCAGCTCCTAAATTTTCTACCGAAGCTGAATTGGCGCATCCCAGCGGCACCTCAATCAGCTTGGCTATCGATGGCAAGCGTAGACTCCGGCGGCTCCACTCAGTTCGCTCGTCCGGCGCAGGGCTCGAGCTCAGTCCGGCGCAGGGCTCGGGGCATCGTGGCTGCTGTCGCGCGATCGCAGCCGCGCTGGCCCGAGCATCGGGGTGACCTGCGTGGCGAGCGACCATCCGAAGACGCCGAGCTCCGCCAGGTGAAACCCACTGGCCTCTCGGACGACTTCGCCGACGTGGTGTGTCAGGGCGTTGGAGATGATGACTCGTTCCTCGGCGTTGAGCAGGAGACAAGGGTTCTCGGTGCCGGCCAGCCATGGAGCGAAGGTTCCCTCGAGGGAGGCTACGAGCAGGTCCGTCGCCGCCACTCCGAGGAAGCGGCCCTCACGGACGATCGGCACGGACACCGTGACGAGGTAGTCGTCGACGCCGCCGTGGTCGACGTAGGGACCGGTGGCCCACGGCAGGAGATCCTTGCGCGGGTGCGCGATGAATTCACGCGATTCGTAGTCGTAGAAGTCGTCGCGGTGCGGGTCCATCACGTGGCGTGTGTCCCGCTCCAGGTTGCCTGCCTCCGTCCTCTGCCACCAGTCCAGCCAGTAGGGGTGCCCCGGGACAACGCCCACCTCAGCGATGACACCGAGTCCGTGGGTTGCCGACTCGATATCGTCCAGCCTCGAGAACAGGGTCCGGGCGACGCGCTGCTGGATACCGGCAGAACTGTCCCCCGAGGCGAGCGGTTCCGCCGCCTCTTGTGCGAGCTGGTTCAGTTGCTGCAGGATGTGCCCGGCGAAGCGGCGGATCTCGGCTGCGAACGTCTGATTCTCAACCCGGGCGGGTGGGGTGCGGGCCGATAGGTGCCGTGCTGCTATCAGTTCGAGGCGAAGCCGTGCTAGTTCCTGGATTACGGCGGCGACGTGCCGCTCGGCGGAGGCGTGCGCAGCCTGGGGCTGCTGGTCGCGGACCGCGGCCGCCACGGCTCGCAGGGCCTGCGCGCTGGCCCGCCGGCGTGCCGGGTCGCTCAGGATAAGGCCGACCAGCCAGTCGAACTCTTCGTGCATGCTGAACTCGGCTCTGCTGAGCCGGGTCGACTGGGCCGCTGCCGCGAGTTCGACGTGATACCGCGCGTAGGCACGCTGGGCCTCCTCGTTATCCTCCGCGGTCGCCACTTGCTCTGCGTACTGCGAGAGCCGTTCGACATCCGCCTGAGCGGCTCGCTGCGCAGCGAGGCTTGCGGCAGTAGACGTCAGCATCTGACGCCAGTCACCGAGGTCGCGCAGTTCCGCCGAGGAGAGCTGGACCAGCTCGTCGCTCGCCAGCGGCAGCGGCTCCCGGGGCCGCCGCACGAAGCTGCCGCCCTTCTTGCCCGGCCGCGTGATGATCAGGCCGTCGCTCCGGAGAATGCTCAGCGCCTCCCGGAGGGAAAAGCTGCTTACGCCGAGTTCCCTGGCGAGGTCGGTTTCGCGGGGGAGCTTGTCGCCGTCGGATAGCAGCCCCAGGACGATCGCTGCGCGGAGCCGACGGACCACGGCCGACGGCGCGTCGGATGCCCCGACCCTCCGGAACAGCAGCCGCCGCGTGGGCGCCGACAACGCATCGGACGGGTTACGGGCGGGGCGCGGTTCGACAGCGGCCATCGTCCTGCCCACCCGTTCTAGATCAACTTCCTGCTCCCTGGATGCGATCGTACCTCTGTCTCTGAAACTGTTGACTTCAAATATTTGTAAGCATAACGTATCTCTTGCTGTCGAGCTGCCACCGCCGTGATCCGCCAGGCAGATGCGGTGACGTACGTCGGCTGATCCGGTCAGAGGGGACTGTCCATGTCCGCATCACCCCACGCCGCGTCGGCTAGCCAGGTCCCCGGCCCGGACGCCGACTCCGCCGCACAGCTTGTGACGCCGCCCGAGTACCGGCAGCGGGTGCCAGGGCCAGCCGGTTCCCGGCTGCGGAACTTCGTTGGCGGCGAATGGCTCGACGGGGTGGACGGCCAGACGACGAAGGTCATCAGCCCGGCGACAGGTGAGGCCATCGCCGAGGTTCCCAGAGGGTCGGCGGCCGATGTCGACCGGGCCGTTGAAGCTGCGCGAAAGGCCCTCCCGGGGTGGCTCGAGACCACACCGCAGGAGCGGGCAGGCATGCTGCTGAGGCTGGCTGATGCCGTCGAGCGGCACGGTGAGGAGCTGCTCGCCCTGGAGTCCAGGAACGTCGGCAAGCCTCGATCGGTTGGCGAGCCAGAAATCGGGTTCGTCGTCGACAACCTGCGGTTTTTCGCAGGCGCGGCGCGCACACCGGAGGGCAGCGCCGCTGGGGAGTACCTTCGCGGGTACACGTCGATGATCCGCCGTGAGCCAATCGGGGTCGTTGGGCTCATCACGCCGTGGAACTACCCGCTGATGATGGCGGCGTGGAAGCTCGGCCCTGCCCTTGCCGCCTGCAATGCCTGCGTGCTGAAGCCATCCGAGCAGACCCCACTGACCACGCTGCGGCTGGCGGAGCTGGCCCAGGACATCTTCCCGCCCGGGGTCGTCAACGTGATCACCGGCGACGGCGAGCCGGTGGGCGCGGCGATCGTCCGCCATCCGCAGGTGGGAATGGTGTCCCTGACCGGGGATGTAGCGACAGGCAAAGAAGTGGCGGCTGCTGCGGCGGCCACCCTGAAGCGGGTTCATTTGGAGCTTGGCGGCAAGGCCCCGGTCATCGTGTTCGACGACGCTGACCTGGCCCAGGTGGCGGAGACGGTCAAGGTGACCGGGTACTGGAACGCCGGACAGGAATGCGCCGCCGCGTGCCGGGTCATTGCGGCAGACCGGGTCTACAGCGATGTGGTGGATGCTGTTGTCTCAGGAGTGGAAACCATGAAGGTCGGGGATCCCGCGGAAGGCCCCGACGTAGAGATGGGGCCGGTGATCACCGCCGAGCACCGGGAGCGTGTTCTTGGATTTCTGGAACGCGCGGAGGGCACCAGCGCCCGCGTGCTGACCGGCGGGCACGCAAGGCCGGGACCGGGCTTCTTCATTGAACCCACGGTTGTGACAGGCGTCGCCCAGACTGACGAGCTGGTCCAGCGGGAGGTCTTCGGGCCGGTGGTCACCATCCAGCGGTTCACAACCGAAAGCGAGGCGGTCAGGTGGGCCAACGATGTGGCATACGGCCTCTGCGCGTCAGTGTGGACCAGGGACGTGGGCCGGGCCCTGGGCGTGGCCAGGCAGCTGGCGTTCGGGACGGTCTGGATTAACGATCACCTGCCGCTGGTGTCGGAGATGCCCTGGACAGGGATGAAGCAGTCCGGTTATGGGAGGGACATGTCCAAGTACGCCATTGAGGACTACACGCAGGTCAAGCACGTGATGGCAAGGTTTGCGTAGCCTCATGAGCACGACGGAACGCGCCACGGCCACCGGGCAGGGGACCCGGCACCCTCTCGATCCGCTCGGCGCCGATGAGATCCGCGCCACCGTTCAGGCGCTTCACGAGGGCGGTTACCTGACCGAGGGCGCGCGCATCGCCGAGGTCAGCCTGCGCGAACCCTCCGCCGAAGCCCTGCTCGGCTTCCGCCAGGGCGAGGCTCCCCGCCGCGAGATATCGGTGGTGGTCTTCGCACCGGGCGAGCTGATGACCTGTGAGGCGCTCGTGGATCCGCAGCGGATGCGGGTGATCGAATGGCGGCCGGTCCCGGGCGTTCAGGCGCCCATCACGCTGGATGAGTACGCCGAGGCAGAGGCTGCGCTCAAAGCGCACCCGGGGTTCAGGACGGCCCTTGCGAGGCGAGGGATCGAGGGGGTCGATCAGGTGATGATCGAGTCCTGGAGCGTCGGATCATCTGCACCAGACGAAGACAAGCACCGGCGATTGGCATGGGCCCTGTGCTTCTATCGCGGAGACCCAGCCGCGAATCCCTACGCCAAGCCGGTTGAGGGCCTGCATGCGCTGATCGATCTCGCAACGATGGAGGTCGTCCGCGTGGACGACCGGGGAATCGTTCCGCTGCCGCCCGGGGATGGAGGGTACACGCCCGACAGGGTCGGCGCGCTGCGCACCGATCTCAAGGCGCTGGAAATCCGCCAGCCTGAGGGCGTGAGCTTTGCCGTCGAGGGCTGGGAAGTCCGCTGGCAGAAGTGGCAGTTCCGGGTCGGCTTCAACCAGCGGGAGGGTCTGACTCTGCACGCGCTCGCATACAACGACGGGGGGCGCGCCCGGCCAGTGCTGTCCCGGGCCTCCGTCGCGGAGCTGGTCATCCCCTATGGCGATCCGCGCCCGTACCACGCGTGGCAGAACGCGTTCGATATCGGGGAATACGGGCTCGGGTCCCTTGTGAACTCGCTGGAGCTGGGCTGTGACTGTCTCGGCGAGATCCGGTATTTCGACGTCGAGCTCAGCGACAACAAGGGAAACCCCTACACCATCAGAAACGCCATCTGCATGCATGAAGAGGATTTCGGCCTGCTGTGGAAGCACTATGACGCAGGCCTTGATCATGCAGAAACGCGCAGATGCAGGCGGCTCGTGATCTCATCCATCGCGACATTCGGGAACTACGAGTACGGATTTTACTGGTACCTGTACCAGGATGGGACGATCGAACTCGAGATCAAGCTGACCGGCATCATGCTGACCAGCGCCCTGCCGCCAGGCGAGACAAGAGAATTCGGGACCCTAGTCGCCCCGCAGTTGCTGGCCACCAACCATCAGCATTTCTTCTGCATCAGGCTCGACATGAGCGTGGACGGCCTCCAGAACTCGCTTTACGAGGTCAACACCGAGGCGCTCCCCATGGGAGCTGGCAACCCCCTCGGCAATGCATTCGCCGCCCGGGCCACCCCTCTGCGGACCGAGCTGGAGGCTCAGCGCAGCATTGATCTCACAACCGGACGGTACTGGCTGATCGTGAGTCACGACAAGAAGAATGCACTGGGCCAGCCGACCGGATACAAGCTGGTCCCGCATTGGAACACTTTCCCGTACTACCATCCCAAGGCTCTTATCACGCAACGGGCCGCCTTTATAACCAAGCATCTGTGGGCGACACCTTATACCCCTGGGGAACGATACCCGGCGGGCGAATACCCGAACCAGCACCCTGGCGGGGCGGGCCTGCCAGATTGGACCCGGGCGAACCGTTCACTGGAAAATACCCATCTCGTGCTCTGGTACACGCTGGGAAGCAACCATATTCCGCGCGTCGAGGACTGGCCGGTCATGCCGGTCGAGCGGGTCGGATTCTCGCTCAAGCCGAGTGGTTTCTTTGACCGGAACCCTTCCCTGGATGTGCCCCCGTCTACCTCACATTGCCCTGACATGCGGAATCACATTCACCACGCCACGAGCGGGGAGTGAGTCGATAAGGAGGTCCCGCTCATGAGCGACAACAAGCCGGGTAGCGGCAATATCGACACCGAAGAAGATGCGGCCCAGGTAACCGCGCACCACGGAATGCTGCGCGCCAATGCAGTGCACCTGTTCGGCAACATAGGAGTCAACCTTGCATCCGTCGCACCCACGGCAAGCCTGGCGCTGACGCTCGGCGCGATCATAGCGGTAACCGGGTACGCGAGCCCGCTCGCAATCCTGATCGTCGCCCTTCCCATGATCGCTATCGCCAATGGCTACCGCCGGCTGAACAGGTGGCGCGTCCATTGCGGCACCACCTACGACTGGGGGGCAAGGGCGATCTCCCCGACGTTCGGCTTCACCGTCGGCTGGCTGATATTGCTCGCCTGGCTGGTGGGTGCGATCTCGATCGTTATCCCGGCCGGCCCCTACGTCATGTCTCTGATCGGGAATCCCAACAGCCGGCTGGGGGAAGCCATCGTGGGCTTCGTGGGCACGGTGCTCATCACGGGGATTGCCTTCATTGGGCTCAGACTCACCGCGGTGGTGCAGTGGGCGCTCCTCATCATTGAGTACGTCGCCGTTGTGACGGTCGCCGTCCTGGCCCTGATCGCAGTGTCCACCGGTACCCATGGAGCCGTTCCGCTGCACTGGAGTTCACTGGTTTCCTGGCACGAGATGGGGGGCGTGAGCGGATTCATCGCGGCATCCCTCATAGCGGTATATATGTACAGCGGCTGGGAAATGGGCACGATGCTGGGAGAAGAGACTACCAGGCCTAAGCAATTGCCCGGGAGCTCTGTCATGATCTCGACAGTCACGCTCGCCGTAATGTTCGCGTTCTTCACGTTCGCCTTCCAGTACACGGCGCCGAAGGCCGCGCTCGGCGCTCATGCCAACATCCTCCAGTTCATCGCCCAGCGAGTGTCTGGCGGCTTCCTGGCGAAGTACATGATTCTCGCGGTCGCCCTGTCCGCATTTGGGTCCACCCTCTCTTGCTTCGTGGCTTCGGCACGCATATCGTTCGCGATGGGCGCGGACGGTGTCTTGCCGCGGATCTTCGGGCGGACACATGCGCGGTCCAAGGTCCCGATTGTCGGAACGGCTCTCGTAGCGCTGTTCACTGCAGTGGGGGTGTGGGTCTACCCGCTGGGATCGTCCAGCGTCCAGAATTCGTTCGACACGATCGTCTCAGTTGATGGCATCCTCTTCGGCTTGTTCTACGCTGGAACTGGGATCGTGCTGGCCGTCTATTATCGCAGGCTCGCAGTGCAAAGCCCGTGGAGCTTCGCAGTAATCGAAGTCTTCCCGCTAGTTTCCGCAGCCTTCCTGATTTATATGGCGGTCAGGGCCGTCCCCGGTCTCGGCGGCTGGACAGGCGGGGCGCTCATCTCCCTCTACGTAATGCTCGGGATCGGCCTCGTACTCATGCTCTATCTTCGGGCCACCCACGCGACCGAGTACTTCTCCACGCGGCGTGAAGTGTACGACCCCAGGCAGGAGGCATCCCAGGAAGTATCGCAACCAGCCTGAGCACGTCCGGATTATCAGCCGACGCCTCATTAGCGCGGGAGCAAAGGAGACCGTGTGCGCCAGCTTGGTCACCTGTTCTCCCCCATCGAGATCCGCGGGCGGGTCGTGAAGAACAGGATTGTCTCCACGGCGCATGCAACCGGCTATGACAATGACGGCCTGATCACCGAGCAGGAGATCGCTTACCAGGAACGCAAGGCAGCGGGCGGCGCCGGAATCGTAATGACCTTCGGCTCGGCCGGCGTCTCTCCGGCCTCCTTGGCCTCGTACGGATCGATGAGCCTGTGGAGGCCGGACAACGACCCGGCCCTTCGCGATCTAGCCTCACGGGTGCACCGCCACGGGACGCTTCTGCTCGCGCAGGCGACCCACATGGGCCGCCGGGGCAGCTCGGCGAGGGACGGCGGGGCACTCATGGCCCCCAGCCCGGTCCCTGAGCCAGTGCACCGGGAGACCCCCCATGAGATGACATTGGCCGAGATCGACTCCGTCATAGAATCGTTCGCCGCCTGCGCCCGCCGACTGGAGGCCTGCGGGTGGGACGGCATGGAGATCACCTCGTTCGGGGGCCACCTCATCGAGCAGTTCTTCAGTCCCGTGGCTAACCGAAGGCGCGACCGGTATGGCGGGAGCTTCGACAACCGGCTCCGGTTTGCCGTGAACGTGGTCGGGGCAGTCGCCGCCGCTGTGTCCCGGGATTTCATCCTGAGTTTCCGGCTTACCGGTGATCCGCTCACCGACGCGGTCGGGCTTGACGGTGACGACATGCTGTCCATCGCCCAGAGGCTCGCCGAACTGCGACGGATCGACCTATTCAATGTCAGCGGCGGCACCGGGGCGACGCTCGCATCCCAGGCCGCCACCGTCCCTTCCGCGTACTACCCGCCGGCGTGCTACAACCATCTCGCCCGGCGTTTCCGGGAGCATCTGCCAGTGCCCGTCATGGTCGCCGGGCGTATCCTCGACCCGGCGCAGGCAGAGCGGGCGATCGCCGAAGGCGATTGCGACCTGGTGGCCATGACCCGCGCTATCATCGCCGACCCAGACCTCCCGGTCAGGGCCCAAGCCGGCAGCCCGGGACTCATCCGCCCCTGCATCTCGATCAACGAAGAGTGCATCGGCCGCCTCTACCAGGGGCTGCCGATCCGGTGCGCGGTCAACCCGGCCGCGGGAGCCGAGCACCGTTCACAGCCCAGCACCCACGGCAGGCCACGGCGAGTCGTGGTGGCGGGGGGCGGGCCAGCAGGCATGGAAGCGGCGTGTCAAGCGGCACGCTGCGGGCACCAGGTCACACTGCTCGAACGGGAGGGAGAGGTCGGCGGACAGCTCAAGATCGCCGCTCTCGCGCCCGAACGGCCGCTGTTCAGCAGGTACACAGCCTGGCTCCGCCGGGAGGCCGAGCGACTGAAGGTGGACTTGCGCATGGGGGTTGAGGCCACGGTCAAGGAAGTTACCGACCTGGATCCCGACGTCGTGATCGTGGCGACCGGATCACAGAGCGTCGTACCTCCCGAAGGACAGACCCTGGCCGTCGAGTGTGTAACGGACGTTGATCTGCTGCTCGGCCAGGCCCAGGTACCCCCCGGCGCCACAGTCCTTGTCTACGACATCGAGGGCCGGGCCCGGGGCGGCAGCATCGCCCTGTGGGCGGCTGCTGCCGGGGCCGCACGGGTCGAACTGGTCACCGACCTCGTTTCGATCTGCGAGGAACTCGATCCCACACAGAAGCCATCGATTTACCGGCTGCTCGCCCAGCGTGGCGTCATCTGCCGTCCCAGCCAAGCCCTTGCCGGCGCGCGCAACGGTTTCCCTGTGTTTGCCGATGTATGGTCCGGCGAACTCACCACCGCTGACACCATCGATCTCGCCGTGTTCGTCGGATACCGGCGCGCCCTGGCAGGGCTCGCAGGCGAACTCGAAGGCCAATCACGGTCCCCGGTAGTGCACCTCATCGGGGATGCCCTCGCACCTCGCCGACTTTATGACGCTGTCGCGGAAGGTTTCGCCGCAGGAACCGCGATCGCCGTCAACGGGGCCTGACCGTAAAGTTGCCACGGTCGCTGCGAAAATGGCGTACCCGAGGCGAACATGATGCGCGCCGCGCGCTGGTAGCGAAGGCGGGCCGCAGCCACGTACTCCAGCTGGCGTTCCTGCAGCGTGGCCGTCCGCACCGTCCGGGCGATGATCGGGGAGAACACGAACCCCGATGATCATGTCGGGCAGCGAGAGCACCGCGTCCACTAACCTGCCGATCACGGTGATCTGCGGAATCCTGTCCCGGACCAGCCAACCGGCTCACAATGACCAACCATGCCCTCACGCCCCCGACAACGGCGCCATCACTGGGCAAGCAGTTTCTCGATGTCCCTGATGGCCTGGGAGTTGTCCTGGTACAGCACCGCGTGGATGCCCGCGTGCCGTGCCCCGTCGACGCACAGCTCGGAGTCGTCGAGGAACGCCGTCTGCGCTGGCTCCACCCGCAGACGCTCACAGGTGAGGGCGTAGATCCGGGGGTCGGGCTTGCTCATCCCGCACTCGTGGGAGTAGATGATCTCGTCGACGAGATCCTCGAACCCGTAGACGGCCTGCTCTCGTTCCCTGGCACCGACGAAGCTGTTGCTCAGGATCCCTGTGCGGCACCGCAGACGCAGCTGGCGGACGTACCCGATCAGCTGCGTGTTGGCGGCGCCGAGATACTCACGCCAGATGTCGGACATGAACGCCTTCCAGCCGTGAGCGAGTACCAGTACTACGAGTTCGTCGCGCTGGACCGTCCCCTGACCAGGGCCGAGCAGGCCGAGGTGCGCGAACTCTCGACCCGGGCCACGATTACTGCCACCACTGCAGCCATTCCTCGACGACCTTCAGCGCCGGGCCGATCTCGGCATGGCATCGGCAGCGGCCGAGGTTGCGGCGGGGGTTCTGCTCGGGCTGTACAACTGCCGGGAGGCCAGCTCCGAAACCCTGCTGGAGTACGCCCCGGACTACCCGGCCGAGCGCGCGTCAGTGGTGACGAGCGACTGCGCCAGGCTCGGCATCGAGCTACCCGCCGAACTACTTGAGCTCATGCCGGACTGGAGCAACCTGCTGGCCTGACCGATGTTTGCTGTGGGCTCCCGGGCCTCGCTTCGGCAGGCCGCTGGGCCGGGCAAAGCGCACGCTGGCGGTCCGGCTCGGTTCGGCCGCCACTGCCGGCGAGGGCACCCAGAACTACCTGTGCGCCGCCCAGGCCGCCGCCGTGCTGGCCGGGCTGGCGATCACCGCCGCCTGGCCCGGCGGCTGGTGGGCCGACCCCGTCATCGGCCTGGCCCTCGCTGCGGTCGCAGTCAGCGAAGGCACCCAATCCTGGCGGGGCAACGACTGCTGCTGACCGCGACACGCCCTGACCGGCATCCGGCCCGCTCGGGGTTGTAACGCCAACAAGGCGTTTATACCGTTACACTGATTGCTGTGTTCCTTGTTCCACGGATCGAGCTGGCCTGGGTGGTGGAGTTCGTCAACGAGTTCTCCGATCCCACACGGGCGGCCGCCGGCGAACAGGACGAGCCATATCCAGAACTCGCCACGTCTGGCGCTCCCTTCGCTGGCCAGCCATGGAAGACGGCCGAGGTGGTCAAGACTGCCAACGAGCTGCACGCAATCTTCGACGCGGCTGCGCATGACCGGCCGGCCGACAGTGCGATCAACGCGATCCTTGATCGCGCACGCCCGTGGCAGCGAGCGAGCGCAACCGGTATCGGCTTTGCGGTGGCCGACGTTCGCGACGTGCTCCCAGCGGCCTGTGCGCTCGCGCTGCTCGACTGGACGGCCGTTCGCGGGACACAGCGGATCGGAGTCTGCGACGGAGAATGCTGCGTCGACGTATTCGCCGACGCCTCGGCGGCTGGTCACCGACGCTTTTGCTCTGTCACCTGCTCAAACCGTCACAGGGTCGCACAGTTCCGAGCACGGCAACGAGAACAAGCGAGGAGACCATGACGATGCCCCGACCGATTGCCGTCATCGGTGCCCCCAGCAGCGCGGGGGCGTTTGCCCCCGGGCCGGAGGAGGCGCCTGCAGCTTTGCGCACCGCAGGCCTGAACTACAAACTTCGCCGGGCCGGAGCCCAGACCGAGGACTACGGGGATGTTCCGGGCTTTCGCTGGGTCCCTGACCGGGATCAGCCTCTGGCGATGCACGCCGGAGCCGTCGCCCGCGTGGCGCTCGACGTGGCCGAGCGGGTGGCCGCGGCCAATGCCGACGGCCGGCTCGCCCTGGTACTCGGCGGCGACTGCGCCGTCGGCATCGGCACCTACCTCGGGGTCCGCCGCGGGCACGACGATCCCTGGCTGCTCTACCTGGACCCCCACCCAGACCTCAACACCCCCCAAGACAACACCTCCGGTGCCCTGGGCTGGATGGGCAACGCTCACCTCCTCGGACGCCCGGGAGCGGTGTCGCAGCTGGTTGAGCTCGACGACGGGCCAGCCTTGCCGCCCGAGAGGCTGATCCTGCTCGGCGCCTCTCCGACGCGATCACGCGCAGTGGAACGGGAGGCGATCGACACTCTCGGCATAAAGGTCATCACCGAAGCCGACGTCGCCGCCGACCCCCGGGACGCGGCCGCCCAGGCGCTCGCGTTGATCGGCAGTGCCCCCTATGCCCTGCACTTCGACAGCGACTGCATCGACTTTGCGGACCTGCCGATCTGTGAAAACACCGACCGTAACGTCGGCCTGCTACACCAAACCGCCTTCCAGTCCCTCACCTACGCCGCCGCCGGACCCGGCCTGCAAGCGATCACTGTCACCCAAATCACGCCTCACCACGGCGCCGCCGACGGCTCAACGCTCAGCACCTTCACCGACGGCCTGGTCACCGCGCTTGTCAACGCGACCGCAGGAGTACCTGCGTAGGAGGTCTTGGCAGGATCCGCGTTCACAGCAGCGCCGACGCCCGCCCCGCCCCGACGGTTTCCGCGGAAACGCTGTTGCTCCTGTTCGGCGCGATCACCGCGATCATCATCGCGCAGGCATCGGCGCATGGGGTGGAACGGCGGCCACCTTCACGTGTTCGAAACCGGCTGGGCCGAATATGACACGACCGGATACGACCTTGATCACACCGACGATTCACGGGTGTCGCTGTCCGACGTGCTCTCGGTGCCGGGAACCAAGCTTCGCTACACCTACGACTTCGGCGACGACTGGCGGCA
>JASHQP010000028.1 GCA_030039095.1 Streptosporangiaceae bacterium | reverse complement strand
GCGGGTCGCGGGCTGGGTTGTTCGTGATCGCGACCCTGGTGGGGGCTGGCTCGGGTCTGGGCGCCGTCGCGTTCCGGTACCTGATTTATCTCGTCACGTGGCTGGCGACCGGCCACGCCCAGTTCGGTCAGGGGGGGTATGCCGGCAGTGCGCACCTGCCGTGGCTGGGCCTGGGGTTCTTCGTGGTGATACCGGTGCTGGGCGGCCTGGTGTACGGGCCGCTGATCTACCGGTATGCGCGCGAGGCGCGCGGGCACGGCGTTCCCGAGGTGATGGTCGCGGTGGCAGAGCGCGGCGGCCGGATCCGCCCGCAGGTGAGCGTCGTCAAGGCGGTCGCGTCGGCGGTGTGCATCGGCACCGGCGGGTCGGTGGGCCGTGAGGGCCCGATCGTGCAGATCGGCTCAGCGCTGGCGTCGGCGTTCGGCCAGTGGACGCGGATGCCGGAGAACCGGATGCGGATCCTGGTCGCGTGCGGCGCGGCCGGGGGGATCGCCGCGACCTTCAACGCGCCGGTTACCGGGGTGTTCTTCGGCGTGGAGATCATCCTGCGGGAGTTCTCGGTGGACGCGCTGTTCACGGTGATGCTCTCAGCCATGCTGGCCGACGCGATCGCGGTCCCGTTCCTGGGAGATGGCCGGTTCCTGTCGGGATTCCCCTCCGGTATCAGCCTGGTCCATCCGGGCGACTACCTGCTGGTCGCGGTCCTCGCCGTGGCCGCAGGCCTGATCGGGCTGGGTTTCAAGGCCGTCTTGTACAAGATGGAGGACGGGGGAGACCGGCTGTGGGGCAGCCGGCCGGAGTGGGCGCGCCCGGCCGTGGGCGGTGTCGCGCTGGGCTTGCTGCTGCTCGCGCTGCCGCAGATGTACGGGGTCGGCTACCCCGTGATGTACAAGGCGGTCGCCGGCGACTATGTGCTGTGGTTCCTGATCGTGCTGGCAGCCGGGAAGATCCTGGCCTGCAGCCTGACCCTGAGCATCGGCGGCTCGGGCGGCGTGTTCGCGCCATCCCTGTTCGTCGGCGCCACCTCCGGCATGGCCTTCGGCGAGATCGCCCAGCATGCCCTCGGGCCGGGCGCGGGCCCGCCTGCCCTGTACGCGGCGGTAGCGATGGGCGCGGTGTTCGCCTCAGCCGCCCGCGCCCCCCTGACATCGGTCGCCAGCGTCGTGGAGATGACCGGCGACTACACCCTCACCCTGCCGGTGATGCTGGCCGTCGCGATCGCCACCGCGATGTCGCGTGCGCTGAGCTACGGCAGCATCTACACGACCAAGCTGCTGCGCCGCGGTACCGACATCGACCGCGCCGCGCCGTGGCGTGCCTTCGGCGACCTGAAGGCCGCCGACGCGATGCGGCCGTTCCCCGCGCCCCTTCCGGTGCCAGCCGCGTCCCGCACCGCCAGCATGGACAGCGCCGCGCCCGCAGCCCCGCCGACAGCGGCGATCCTGGGCGAGGCCACCAGCCAGGGCGACCCACAAGCCGTGTACGCGGGCGAGTCACTCGCGCTGACCCTGCGCCAGCTCGCCGCCTACGGCCGGGACGGGCTGCCGGTCCTGTCCGCCGACGGCCAGCAAGTGCGGGGCTGGATCACCAACGCCAGCGTGCTGCAGGCCGTCGCGAGCCAGATCGGCACGTCTCCACCCCCGGCAGCCGACCGCCCGGCCGGACACCGGCCGGAAACGACGGAAGGCCAGCCGCCCGACCCGCTGCCCGGCTATCAGGTACTGGAATTCACGGTCCGCGGCGAAACCGCAGCCCGCGGACGAACCCTGGGCAGCATCAGCCTCCCGGCCGGAAGCATCCCGGTATCCGTCCTGCGAGACCGAATCCTGCGCGAACCCGACCCCCACCTCGTCCTTGCCACAGGCGACCGGGTCAGCGTGCTCACACCCACCTCCGGCGCAGCGGCCAGCACCCGGCAAGAGCCGCACTCGGATTCCCGTGTGTCCTGACGCCCGCAGCGGACCCTCGTTCAACGAACGGAGGCCACCGGCCCTCATCGTCCAGCTGGCGGCAGCGTTCCCGGGCCGCGCCAGGGCTCAGAGTGTGGGGGGTGACCGGCCTCAGGCCTCTGCCAGGGGTTGTTAACATCGGGGTGTGCTGCCAGCTGATGCCCCGCAGGCCGCCCACATCCGGGCGCTCTGGTCCGGAGCGTGAACGGCGAGCGAGTCCTTGATGTGGAGTCGGCACGCTGGCTGGAAGACCTGCGCAGCACCGGCCCTGCCCGCGAGCTTGTGCTGGCCCGGCTGCACGCGCTGTTGCTGCGGGTCGCCCGGTCCGAGTTGCGCCGCCGCGAGGGCCGGCATCCCGTCACCGGACCGGAACTGGACGACCTCGCGCACCAGGCCGCCGATGACGCCCTGGTGGCGGTTACGGCCAAGCTAGGGCAGTTCCGCGGTGAAAGCCGGTTCACCACCTGGGCGTATAAGTTCGCGGTGCTGGAGGTTTCAGCGAAGCTGGGCCGTCACTTCTGGCAGCGGCCCGCGGTGAGGCTCGAGGCCGGCCAGTGGGATCAGCTGCCGGACCGGCTGGGGTTGCGGCCCGATGAGGTGGCCGAGCATGCTGACCTGCTCGCGGCGCTGCGACGTGCGGTCGCCGAGGAGCTGACCGAGCGTCAGCGGCGGGTGTTCACCGCCGTCGTGGTCGACGCCGTGCCCTTGGATGCCCTGGTGGTCCAGCTCGGCTCCAGCCGGAACGCGATCTATAAGACGATGTTCGACGCACGGCGTAAGCTCCGCGCCGTGCTGGCCGCTAACGGGTATCTGGCCGTTCCCGCAGGTGGCGGGGCCGACCTGGACGGGGTGAGGCGATCGTCATGACAGGCTGGCCGGAACTGGAGGAGTTCCTGCGCACCGACCCGCGCGACGTGGGCTGCGAGGAGGCGCTGCGGATCCTGCACGTCTATGTCGACCTTGTGCTCAGCGACACTGCGGAGTTGGCAGCCCTCCAGTACCCGGGAGTGGCCGCGCATCTGCTGGCCTGCGGGCCGTGCGCTGACGACTACGACGGCCTGCTCGCGGCCGCGGGCAGTGCTGGCCATGAGGACACCTGAGCCAGACCTGCTGACTGCGGCCGACGGTTCAGCGCCGGAGCTGGGCCCAGCGGGCTGCGAGATCACATCGGCCGAGGACCTCGATGGTGGGGGTGGGGGCCCGGTTGGTGAGCCACAGCAGCAGATCGGACTCGGTGCCCCGAACCGTGGTGTCCGCCTCGACGTGCCCCCGGACGGCGACGGCACCGGCCCGCGCGTCGAGGTCAGCCCACCAGTCGCTCGGCCCGTCCGTGGCGTACAGGTGCAGGGTCCCGGTCAGGCCTTCGACGCCGGGCTGGGCCAGCAGGCCGGGCAGGAACTCGGTCAGGAACTCCTCGACGCCGGCCGCAGCAACCTCCGCGTTCACCGGACGGGCCGGCACCCCGGCGGCGTGCTGGGCGTCCCACCGGTGGATGGCCAGCTCCACCGCCAGCCGACGCCGCCACCATCCAGCCCGCCGCTCACCGCGGCTGGAGAACGTCCAGACGGGTGTATCGGGCGGGGTGGTGCTCAGTACCTCCAGGGTGCGGTCCAGGTGGGCTGAGTACCAGGGCGCCAGCGCGAGGCGGTCTCCCGGCGGGCTCTCCCGGTCCGCACGGCCCACCCGCTCGCCGGTAGCGACGATCCTGGTCATCCAGCTCAGGATGCTGCCCATGTGGCCGACCAGGGCGGCGGCATCCCAGCCCGGGCAGTGCGGTATCGGCCGCAGCCAGTCCGTCTGGGCAGCGGCCAGCAGGTCACGGCCGTCCGCCGCCGTGGCGATGGTCAGATCGTGTTCAGCCATGCCGGGTGGTGCCGCCCTTGGTCAGAGGCCGAGGTGGTCGATGGCCTCGAGGATCTGCTGTGGTTCGCTGCGGGTGCTGTAGTCGGGGTGCACGTCGATCCACCGTACTTTGTGGCTGGCGTCGAGGACCACCACTGTCGGCATCGGCAGCGCGACGGTGCCGTCGGCGTTGACGGTGGTCAGGTCGAGACCGAGCTCCAGCTGAGCCTCCCGCGCCGCATCCGACGGGCGGGTCAGGATGCCCAGCCCGCGGGCGGTCACGTTGCCGGGGTCGGACACCACCGTGAAGG
>JASHQP010000310.1 GCA_030039095.1 Streptosporangiaceae bacterium | reverse complement strand
CTTCGGTGAGCCTGGTGTGCTGCTGGCTGGCGTCGCGGTCGGTGCTCCCGACCTGGTCGACGCGCGATCAGGGATTATCAGGCGCTCGCCCACGATCGGCCTGACGGACTACCCGCTGCGCCAGGTTCTGCTTGGCGCTCTGCAAGGCCTGACAGGAAACATCCAGGTAGACAACGATGCCAACCTGGCTGCGCTCGCCGAGTTCCGCCGCGGCAGCGCGGCAGGTGTCAGCAACCTGATTTACCTAACGGGTTCCACCGGGATCGGCGGCGGGATCATCTCCGAGGGCAGGCTCTTCCGCGGTTCGGCCGGCTACGCGGGCGAGGCCGGGCATATGGTCATCGATCCACGGGGATCGCTGTGCACCTGCGGCAGCATCGGGTGCTGGGAGGCCGAATGCGGCCTGCAAGCGTTCCTCAATTCTGCCGCCGACGAGGGAGACGAGGTCCGGGACCTCGCGACCCCGCTGGACTCCAGGTTCGACATCGTCGTTCGCCGGGCCAAGCAGGGCGACCCGCGGACGCTGGCCGCCATCCAGAAAGCCGGCACCAGCCTGGGTCTCGGCTTGTCAAGCTTGATCAATCTGTTCAACCCGGACGCGATCGTGCTGGGCGGATACTTCGCCCGGCTATTCCCGTTCCTGATCGAGCCCGCGCATCGTTCGGTTCATGAGCGGGTGATGGCCGAATCGCTGGCGGCCTGCCGGATAGTGCGCTCGGAACTCGGGCTGTACGCGGGCGCTATCGGCGCCGCGCACCTGGTCGTCGACCAGATCGTCGCCAACCCCACCGCGGTGCCCTTCGCAGCGGAAAGCTCGACAGGCATCAAGGTCGACGAGCTGGAGAACGCCTCATGACGGGGCTGCCGTCGGCAGCGGCGACGACGCCGGTGGGACGCGCGGTCGTCAGCGCCCTCGAAGCCGAGGGCGTTAGCACGATATTCGGCATCCCCGGCGGGCACGTCTTGCCGATCTATGACGCCGTCTATGCGAACCCGAGGGTGACGAGCGTCCTGGTACGCCACGAGCATTCCGCGGCGGCGATGGCGGCCGGCTACGCGCAGCTGACCGGGGCGCCGGGAGTCGTGGTGGTCACCGCCGGACCGGGTGTAACCAACGTCGTCACGGCGGTGGCCGAGGCCTTCGTCGGCGCGCTGCCGATGGTGATCCTGGCCGGCCGCGGCTCGACGGCCACCGTCTACCGCGGCGCGAGCCAGGAGGTCAGCACCGACCAGGTGCTCCGACCGGTCACAAAATGGTCTACGCGAGTAGACCGGGCGGATCTTGTCGTGCCTGCGCTCCGGCAGGCGTTTGCGATCTGCCGGTCCGGCAAGCCCGGCCCTGTGCTCGTCGAAGTTCCGCGGGACATCCTCGCCCAGGACGTCACCGCCACCCGGTACTGCCCGGCCGGCGCGCCCGGCCGGATGGCGGCCGATCCCGGGTCGGTCAGCTGTGCCGCGCGGGCGCTGGCAGCCGCGCGGCGGCCCCTGCTTATCGCAGGCGGCGGGGCGCTTGCCTCCGGGGCTTCCGCGGCCCTGGTCCGGCTGGCCGAGCAGATGCTCAGCCCGGTGCTCACCAGCCTGGCTGGCCGCGGGGCCATCCCCGAGGACCATCCGCTGGCCGCAGGCGGGCTTGGCGCCCACCGGAACTGGGTCTCGAAACAGCTGCTGACCGAGTCCGACGTGATCATGGGGCTCGGAACCAGGTTCGAGGAGATGGAGACCAACTGGCAGCCCTCGGCGGTCCCGCCAGCCGACGCCACCTACATCCAGGTCGACATCGACCCCAGCGAGCTGGGCCGAAGCGTGTCGGCGGACATCGCGGTGGCGGGCGACATCCGCACCGTGCTGGAGCAGCTCACCGCGGAACTGGCCGCGGCGGCCGTGCCCGCGGCCGGTGCCCGGGAGCGCGCCGCCCAGGTCGCAGCGTCCATTGCGGCGCTGGAAACCGAGGTGGAGGCGCTCGCCTCGCGGACCCAGCCGGCCATCCATCCCGCTCAGGTGATCCGGCTGGCCCGGAGGGTCTTCCCACGGGACACCATCCTCGGCGTCGACGTCGGTGTGTCCGCCCAGCAGATCGGCGGCGCCTTCCCGTACTTCCGGGTCTACGAGCCACGGTCCACCGTGGTCCCGTCAAGCTTCTACGGGATGGGCTTCGTGACCGCGGCGGTTCCGGTAGCCAAGCTCGTCCACCCTCAGCGCCCGGTGCTGTGTTTCACCGGCGACGGCTCGTTCCAGATGGTCTCCAGCATTCTGCAGGTGGCCGCCGAGTACCGGCTCGCGGTCACCTGGTGCGTCCTCAACGATGACGGGCTCGGGTCCATCTGGGACATCCAGCACCACGCCTACGGCGACCGGATCATTGACACGGCCTTCACCGTCCAGCCCGACCTGGCCGGGCTGGCACGCTCGTCCGGATGTCATGGCGAAAGGGTCAAAGTGATCGACGACATCGAGCCCGCCCTCGCGCGCGCACTGCAGGCCAACAGCGAAGGCACGCCCGCGGTCGTGGACGTGCCCGTGTCCCGAGAGCGGCTCAGCCAGACGATCGAGCACTACGTCAGCACCTACCCGCAGCCATGACCGGCTGCACGCCGCCCGCCGGCCCGCCGCGGACACTGGAACACAAGATCGGAAAGGTGATCCAGTACGCCTACACCGTGCCCGACCTCGCCCTGGCGATGCGCCGCTACACCGAAGTGCTGCACATCGGCCCATGGTTCCGGAGAGGCCCGTTCCTCCCAGGCAGGGCGCTCTACCGGGGCGGCCGGTCGGACGCCGAGCTCAGCCTCGCGCGCGCCTTCAGCGGGGACGCGATGATCGAGCTGATCCAGCAGCATAACGACGCGCCTTCGGTATACCGCGAAGTCATCGACGTGCGCGGGTTCGGCTTTCACCACTGGGCGATCCCGACGCGGTCTTTCGACGAGGACACCGGCAGGTACCGAGCCCAGGGATTCCAGGTCGCCTACAGCGATGTGCTCGACACCGGCGCGAGGATCAACTACCTCGACGCCGTGAACTCGATCGGCGGCATGGTCGAACTGGTAGAGCTAACGCCGGCGCAGCTCGACCGCTACACGCTCTTCTACCTTAGTTCTATCGGCTGGGATGGCTCCGAGCCGGTGCGGGAGGGATGACGGACGAAGCCCTTTGACTCCATCAGGAAGGCCGCCAGGTAGTCATCGTGAGGCACTGCGGGCGCCGTCCAGTAGGTAGGCACCGCGCCCGCGTAGACGTTCCGGATCGTCGGTTCGGCCAGTAGTTCGGCGATGAGCTGCTCGCCGGCGCCGATCGCGGTGAGCACCAGGGTGTCCCGAAGCGGCCCGGTACCCGCATCCGGGCTCCACGGGCACACCCACACGCACGGGAACGGCAGCTCGGTCCGGGCCTGCGGAGCGTCCGGCCTGTCAAGCAGATAGACCGCCGGGCGCAGCACCGCGCTGCCGTCGCGCAGGTCGTCGGCGACCCCGTCCGCGCCCAGCACCGCGACCGCATCCCCTGCCGCCGAGGCCAGGTGGTCCGCGATGCGCTTGGCGCTGTCATAGGAGTGGACCGGCAGCACTGCCCTGTCGTCATCGGGCGGCAGGCTGGGGATGGCCGCGAGCCGCTCGGCCAGCGCCCGGGCCAGCGGCTCCGGGTCGCTTTCGGTGTAGATCGCGGTGGTGCTGACGCAGCCGGTACCACCGCCATGGCTCACCGAGTCGGCGAGCAAGTCAAGATGCGCGCGCCAGTCGCAGGCCGCCGTCAGCAGGATCTTCGACCGGCCCGGCCCGTTCGTCAGGATGGCCGGGTCGCCGGTGTACCTGCGTACCACATCGTCTCCGCCGTAGACGATCGAAAGGTCGGCACATCGCAGCATCTCGTCGGCCGCATCGTGATCGGTTGGAAGGAACGTCACCAGGTCCGGCCCCAGCCCAGCCTCGCGCAGCGCCGTGATCAGGCGATGCGCCGTAAATGGCTCGCGGCGGGACGGGCGCACCGCGACCGCGTAACCCAGGGCCAGCGCCTCGAGCCAGTGGCAGTGCACAGCCGGGCTGTTGCCCGCGGCATGCACGCCGAGCACGCGGCCGCGCGGCACCCACATGGCGGCGCCCGCCGTCGCGCGCGCGTCGTTCGGGTCGGCCAGGGCACTGAATGGGCGCGCATGTTCCGGCGCATCGGACGCGTTCCGGCAGGCATCGGCGACTGCTGTTGCGGACCGTCGCACTGCCGCGCGGCTCAGCCCGGCGACATTGCTCACCAGGCCCTGGTAGTCGGCCATTCCAAGCCCGGACAGGGTTGCCGAGCTGAACAGATCTGCAGCGGCGCGCACCGCGGCGATCCGGTCGGCCCGCGGGGTGGGCTGGGACCGCCGCATGGCTGAGATCGCCCGCGAGATGTACACCGGGGGGACGAGGCTGAGCTCTGCGACCGCGGCGCCGCGGACGTCGGTAACACCTGCCCGCGCCCGGGAGCGGTACGGGCCCACAGGGCCCAGCGCGTCGAGCTGCGGGAGACCGCCTCCGGCCTGCACTAGTACACGCCCTCGATCACCGCGGCGCCGCCGAATTCGGCAAGCGGGTAGATATCAGCGATTGAGTCCCCGACCTGCTCGGCGACGGGCTGGATCCGCAGCGCCGTATCGCGCTCGCTGTTATTCGGCAGCAGGAAGGACTTGCTCAGATGGCTGACGACCAGCTGCCCCCGCTCTCCGTACTCGACCAGGCCACCGGTCTGCGGGTCGACGACCCGGAACGTTGTGTAAGGTGATATCGCCGGGTCGAAGATGCACGGATCGTCGTGGGCCAGGCCCGGCCGCTCGGTCCCTCCCGTCCCCAGCGCCATGGTCGTTCCGTAGCCGCCGGTCAGCCGGGCCGCCGGGAAGATCTCGGTCCGGTAGAGATAGCGGCTGTCGGCGTCCATGCTCGCGCCTCCCCAGCTGATATGGGTGATCTTCTGCCGTACCAGGTCGACGAGATCATCCCGCCGCGCGATCCTCGCGAGCACCGGGGCAGTGGCTCGCAGGAACCTGACATCCTGCCCCCGGAGCACGAACGCCGCCTGATCCACGATGTGCTCGGCGTACTCGTCAGCGACGCCCGAGTTGCCTGCGGCTATCTGCTTCTTCACCCAGCGCGGATCCATGTCGACCGCGAAAACCAGCGCGCCGAGGGCGCGCGCCGTGCGCCGCCCCTGCTCGAGCGCCCCGTGAGGCCCGCTGGGCAGCAGCATCAGCCAGTTCTGCTCCGCCGACAGCCCGATGGACGTCAAGCCTGCCACATCGTTGGCGACCATGCGGTCAGCGAACTCGCGCAGCAGCGGAAGCCGCTTCGGCGGGCCGGTCGTCCCGCCGCTCTCGA
Organism: Streptosporangiaceae bacterium; assembly: GCA_030039095.1. The sequence continues at coordinate 17,327 of JASHQP010000310.1, read as the reverse complement.
TGACGCTCACCACCTCAGGGGTGGGCCCGAAGCCGGCCGGGATCAGAGCCTCGACCGGCACCTCGCGCAGCTCGTCGGTCACATTCGGGAACAGGGTGAGGTCACCGAATGCCTTTACGTCCAGGCGGGGGTCAAAGTCAAGCGTCTTGGCGCGCTCGAGCCAGAAGCGGCTACCGGTCTCCGGGCTGAAATGCCACGCCATCGCGGCTTGCACAAACTCATCCGGGTCCGGCATAACACCCTGAGGGAGATCCAGGGCAGCGGTGCTCTGTGTTGGCACGGCGACTCCTACCTTAATTTGTATTGTGCAAAAACTATCTACCGGCATGGAATGCCGTCAAGATGGCCCGGATCCACGGCGCCGATCGCCGGACACGGTGACCGGGCCTTCTTGCTGCATGGCAGCACGGCGGCAGCAAGATCGGGGCGCACCGAGCGGTCTTGAGCGTCCCGCACTGGCTGTAACCGGCATCCAGCGGAGATCTTGCAACAGTTGACCAGCCGAATCTGGAGGCATGTAGCTGCCGGGTGTCTGCGCTGGATCAAGGTTGGTGGGGCTTACGATCAAGAGCAGGCGACGGAAGGTGCGAGTGATGACGTCGGCTACTGAGGAGCTTCTCGCGTTTCCCGATACCCGGGCCCGGCAGCTTGCTGGGGTGTCTATGCGCCGGTTGCGATACTGGGAAGAGGCCGGCCTGGTTGTCCCGTCGATCCGGCGGCAACTCAGCCCGAAGCACACGGTGCGGTTGTACAGCTTCACTGATTTGCTGTCGCTCTTGGTGGTGACAAAGCTGCGGACCGAGCGGGACATGTCGCTGCAGCACATCCGTCGCGTTGTCGAGCATCTGCGGTCGCGTGGCTACCGAGAGCCGCTGCGGGGCCTGACGTTCGCCACCGTAGGGCAGGAGATCTACTTCCAGCACCCGGACGGCACGTGGGAAGGGGACCTGCAACCCGATCAAGTCGTGCTGGAGAAGGTGCTTCGCCTGGACCGGCTCCGGACACGGATCACCCAGGCCGCCGAGCGGCAGGACGACGATGCGGGCCAGGTGGTCAAAAAGCGCGGGGTGCATGCCAGCGCCCCGGTGTTCGCCGGTACCCGGATCCGAGTGTCGACCGTGCAGGACTATTTGCGGCACGGATACGACACCGGTGCGATCTTGGAGGCGTTCCCGGACCTGAGCGCCGATGATGTGAGCGAGGCGTCCCGGCTGCTGACTGCGGCTGGGTAGTGCGCTTCCTGCTTGATCATGATGTCGATGCCGCGGTCGGGCGGATGCTGCGGCGGCACGGGCATGAGTGCCTGACCGCGAGCCAGGTCGGGTTAGCGGCGGCAATCGATGACGCGTTGACGGTATGGCGTGCTTGGCGAGCGCCGCCAGTGGCGCTACCTGGCTTCTGCGGCTTGGGCTCGTTCGTTGGCCAGGCGTGCCGTCCCTGCAGCGATCGTGACGCCGACGCCGCTGGGTAGGCCGCGGTGCAGGCGCTGCCGGGGCGATCACAGTGCATCTACATTGCATCTGAGAGTGCAGTGCAGGTACAGTGCTGGCATGTCTACGTCGACTGTCGGGTTCGCGGTGGCGGACGAGGATCAGGAGCGGCTGGCCCGCCTGGTCGAGCATTTCGGGGGCGGTAACCGGTCGGCGTACCTGCGGGCGACGCTTCCGGTGATGGAGTCACTGGCGCGGGCAGAGCGGTTGCGGGAGCTGCAGGCCCGCAACGCCGAGCGAGCTGCGGCGGCGGGCCAGAACTATGAATCACTGCTGGCGGAGATCCGCCAGGCCTACAGGGGCCGGGCCGCGGAGCGTTGAACCTTCCCGGGCCGGTCCCCGTGCCGGTCGTGTTCGATGTGAACGTGCTCGTGCTCGCGGTGGCAGCCGGGGAGTCTCCGTTCCGGAGCTGGCCGTCGCCGCCGACCCCGGGCAACCCCAGTGCGGACTGCCTGGGCGTGATCAACGATGCGGCAGAGTTCGCTCTCTGGCTATCCGCGCACATTCTGGCCAATACCGGCCGGGTGCTTGCTACGGTGCTGAAGACACCGGATGCGGAGGTTGACGAGTACCTGCAGGTACTGGCCGAGATGGCCGAAGCGTCGGGCGGCGGGATCACTGATCCGCCGCAGACGGTTGGTGACTGCCCGGACTGGGAGGATAACCGGATCCTGGACCTGGCTGCGGCGGTCGGCGCGTTCCTCATCGTCTCCGCCGATGCGGACTTGACCAGCATGTCGCCTTGGCGGGGCCGTCCGGTTGTCGAGCCGCCGCAGTTCGCATCGCTGATCGACGCTTCCCGGCGGGCACGCAGGCGACAGCGGTGAATCGTGTTGCCTGCGCCGGTGGAAGGACAGGGCGATGCTTCTCGGCACGTCGCCGCCTCGATTGCGCGCTCGTGCTGTTCGTTGGCTCGCCGAAACCGCTGGATGTCCTCCCGGTTCATCGTGAGCGGCCGCGGACATTCTCGCGTTCGACGGCGCGACGTGCCACGAGCAGGTCGTGAAGATCCTGCAGGCTTCCTACGTCCAGCGAATCCGACTCCCGATGGCGTCGGGGCTTCGCCCGAGGCTGCTGGCCCTTGCCGAGCCGGACGGGCGGGGTGCTCAGCTTGGTTGTCCGTATTTGTAGATCACTTGCATCTCATGTGACAGCATCGGAGTCATAGGCTCGCGCACCTGGAGTGATGGTGGTGGTGCATGACTGAATGGCCAGACACTGGTCGGCTCGATTACCCGTTCGTGGGTATTCCCTCGTTCCTGCGCTCCCCTCTTGCCCGGGACCTAGCGCGGCTGGACGCCGACGTGGCGATCCTGGGTGCACCCACCGACGAGGGGAGCCCGTTCATGCCAGGGTCGAGGTTCGGCCCTCGGTCGATCCGCGAGCACTCGCTGAGGTTCGTCACCGATCCTCCTGGATTCTTCGACCCCCAGGAACGCAGGCGGTATCTGGAGCGCGAGATGCGCGACAACCGCATCGCGGACGTGGGCGATGCCGACATTCTGCCTACCAACCCCGCCGACACTTTCGCGAACATCACCGGCGCCACCCGGGCGATCCTGGCCGGGGGAGCACTGCCGGTGGTCATCGGCGGAGATCACGCGGTCACGTTTCCCGTGGTGAGGGCGTTCGACGAGGCTGGTCTAGGGCCCCTGTATGTAGTGCATTTTGACGCTCACCTGGACTACATGCCGTTCGTGCACGGGCTTTCGATGACCAATCAGCATGCGTTCCGGCACATCCGACAGATGCCGAATGTGGCCACCATTATCCAGGTGGGGATTCGCAGCATCCGGGGAAGCGAGACCATGCTTGCGGACTCGCTGCGAGACGGCAACCGGGTTGTCACCATGGAAGAACTGCGCGACGTGACGATCGCCGGGGTCGCTGAATCGATACCCGAAGACGCGCGGGTGTATGTGAGCATCGACATCGACGTGCTGGACTCCCCGCTCGTGCCCGGCTGCGTGTCAGCGGAGCCGGGCGGCCTGCGCTACGAGGAACTGCGCGCAACCTTGTTTGCGCTGGCAGAGCGGGCCGATGTGATCGGCTTTGACCTCGTCGAGGTGAACCCTATGCTAGACGTGGCGACCGGGGCGACGTCCTATCTCGCCGCGCATACCATTGTGGAGTTCCTGGCACGGATCTGCAGCCAGCCGCGGTGGGCCGCGAGGACCAGGCGGTGAGCGGGCCACTGAGAATCGATAACCACATTCACCTGTACCCCTCCCGCGCGGAGGGCGCGTGGTGGAAAACGGGTTACGAAATCTGGGAATACGGCAAGCGTGACGGCGTCCATTTCAGCGGCGATACTGGCACGCTCGAGGAGACGGTTGCGGTACTCGACCGCGGCGGGTTCGCTCACGGGGTCGTGCTGAACCTCTTCGCCGTCGACCCATTCAGGCAGCAGTATGAGTCCACCCTGCCGGCGGACATGGACGCCACGGGGCGAGCCCAAGCACTGGCGGAGTTCGACGCCTCCAGCGGCGAGCGGTACCTGGCGTTCAACCGGTGGCTCATGGACACGCTGGCCGACGTCCCCAGCCTCACCGGCTTCGTCGCCATTGACCCGTCGGCGCTGCCCCCAGAACGCAACGTAGAGCACCTGCGACAGATGGCCGAACGTGGCGCGCGCGGCGTGAAACTGCATCCGGTCCTGCAGAAGTTCGGTGCGAACGACCCCCGCATGCATCCGGTCTACCGGGCATGCATGGAAATGGGCCTCGTCGTGCTATCCCACACCGGGCCCGCCCGCAGCGGGGAATCCTTCGCCGAAGTACCCGCCTTCCGGCCAGTGCTTGACGAATTTCCCGGCCTCACCGTGGTCCTGGCGCACCTGGGCGGGGGCAAATGGCGCGACACCCCCGCGGTCGCCCAGGCGTACCCCAACGTCGCCTTCGACCTGTGCGAGATCATCGAATGGGTGGGCGCTCCTGGCGCACCAACCAAGGAGGAGCTGGCCGTACTAATCCGTGAGATCGGACCGGAGCGCGTCATGCTCGGATCTGACTACCCGTGGTATGACCCCGCGCATTCCGCGGAACTCCTGCTTTCGCTGCCGGTGCTTTCCCCGGCGGAGAAGAACGCCATACTGGGTGAGAACGCGGCCAGGCTCCTCGACCTGCCAGTGTGATCACGGACGTTTGCCTCGGAAGGGAACGATGGAAGCGCTGCGGGTGCCGGCTGGCGAAGGCCGGGCCGTCATTGTGCACGAAGGACAGACGGTCCGCGTAGTCGACGTCGAAGGCAGCCAGGTTGGTGATCTGTTCGCCTTTGCGGCTGCCGACCCGGGCGAGTACGCCAGCGCCGAGCACACCAGGGTGGCGATCCGCAAGCTCTTTCCGCGGCCGGATGATCCGGTGCTGACCAATCGGCGGCGCCCCATCCTGTTCCTGACGGAAGACACCTCACCGGGACGGCACGACATGCTGTACGCAGCCTGTGACCCGGCCCGTTACGAGCTTCTCGGAGCCGGGCCCTCGCACCGGTCCTGTGTGGCGAACCTCCGTCAGGCCCTGCGCGATCAGGGCATTGAGGACCCGGCGGTGCCGCAGCCGCTCAATGTGTTCATGGATGTGCGGGTCGAAGAGGACGGCACGCTGGTCTCGTACCCGGCCTGCTCCCGTCCGGGTGACTACATCGCCTGCCGAGCGGCGATGGACTGCCTCATCGTGCTGTCGAGCTGCCCGATGGACATCGTCGGCATTAACGCCGGTGGCATTACACCTCTTGAATTGCATGTCTACGGCGCAGGCTCGGCCCGCTGACGCGCAGCGGCCACCGCAATCGGTCGGCCCTCGATCATGCTGGCGACTGCGTAGTAACTCACGGCAGCCGCCCGGCGGCTCGCGGTGTCGTCGCTGGCAGCCCGCTTAGTCAGTCGGCTCACCCAGCCGCGAGCCAGCGGGCGCGCGCGCTCGATCTCCGCGGCCATGTCTGATGAAATCCCGGCGCCCGTGAGGCATTCTATGGCGTGGTCGGCGGGCAGCGAGTTGGCCCATAGGTAGCCCGCTTCGCGGCGCGCCCGGGTGTCGATGCTGCCGATCAGCCGGACCCTTGACAGGCCCCCGTCGGGGAATGCGTCGAGCCGGACCGTGCTGATCGGCTCCGCACACTGACTGACGTACTCGTGGCGGGTATCGGGCTGAAGGCAGGTCCTGCCGAGCAGCGGCAGCCAGTCGGCGGCATCTGCCGAACCGGCTAGATCGTCAAAACCAGCCGGATACCCGGAATTACTTGGCTGCCATGCGCAGCCGTAGAGCGCGACCCCAGCGGACGCGTTGTACTTGAAGTGCGCCGTGTCGACGATGATCCGGCGGATTTCGCCCGGAAACGCCAGCCTGAAGACCACATGGTCGTGCCTTCCGTCGCGTCGCCGCTGCGTCTCCCAGCCCTCGCCCATCGTGCGCGCTTGGTCCGGACGGTTGAGATTGCTGGCCGACGTATAAAAGTCGTCACTGCTTGCCGCGACCACGCCACCGTACTGCTGGCCGGCTAGGTCGACCGTCAGTTCCTCGAGCCCGCGCGGATCGGGGACCACGCGGCCGAACACGCGGAGCCTGGCGATTCCGCCGTCGGGATAGGCCGAGAGCCGCACGTGAGTAAAACGGCGCTCGTCGGTCACCGCGAACATGTTGTGGCTGTCTCCGGCGATCACCGCCGTCGGCACGATCTCGTGCCAGAGGGCTGCCGCATTGGCGAGCTCGGCCACCCCGGGATAACCCTCGCGGCCGCACGCCTCAATGCTGACCTTCTGCGGGTGATTGCCGGTGAAAAAACTCGTGTCGACGTCGATCGAGGTGATAACTCCCGGCGCGCCGAGCCGGACCAGCGCCCAGTCGTGACCCGGCGATCGGCGGCGCTTGGTCTCCCAGCCATCGACGATCTCGCCCCGGTTGCCGTAGTGACCGGGCTCGAAGGCCGCCGGGCCGGGCCTCAGCAGATTCTCTTTGTCCCCGAAGGATTCGTCGCTGGCGGCGATCACGCTCGCGCCCAGCCACCTCGAGGCGAGGTCGGTCTCCGGCGTCATGGTTGGCTCCAGATCCTTCGTATGGTGAATTATTACGTGTCCCCTACAAGCAAGGCAGGGATCTCTGGTGAAGGCTGTCTCGTTCCTGCAGGATCTGGTGCGGATCGACACAACACCGGGGCGCGAGAAGCAGGGCATCTTGCGGGCCGCGGAGGAAATGCGGCGGTTGGAGTTCGACGACGTGGTCATCGACGCGCACGGGAACCTCATCGGCCGAGTCGGCCCAGTGGGCGCGAAGACGTTGGTGGTGGACGGCCACATTGATACGGTTCCCGTTTACACTGCGGACGCGTGGCAGCACGATCCGTATGGCGCCGACATCGTGGACGGCCACCTCTACGGTCGCGGATCGGTTGACATGAAGGCTGCGATCGCCGCCTTCATCCACGCCGGCGGAGAGCTGAAGCGAAGCGGGGGTGAGTTCACCGGATGCGTGCTGCTGGTCGTTTCGATCGCCGAAGAGATGCGGGAAGGCGCCACCTTGGCCGAGTCCTTCGCCGACCGGTCGGCCGACTGGTGCATTATCGGCGAGCCGACTAGCCTGTCCGTGGCGTACGCCCAGCGCGGCCGGGCGCGGATCGAGGTGGAAGTCTGGGGACGGAGTGTCCACGCGGCGGCGAGCAGTTCTGGAATTAATGCCGTCGAGCTGATGGCCGAAGTCCTGCGCAGGGCCAAGGAACTCCGCGGCCCGAGTCATCCCAGCCTCGGCGGCCGCGATATCAACCTGATTGATATCCGCTCCGAACCCTATCCGAGCATCTCTACGATTCCCGACTACTGTGTTGCGCGATTTGACGTCCGGTTCCTGCCCGGTGAAACACGGGAGTCGATGCTAAACCTCATGCAGGATCTGCTGCCGGTCGGCTGCCGCGGACGCGTCCGGGTCGGGCCTGCGTCCTTCACTACGTACACTGGCGAGCACTACGAACTGGAGGACATGGCCCTGAGCTGGGAGACTCCGCCAACTCACGAGCTCGTGCGGAAGGCGTGCGGTGCCACCGGCTCAGAACTCGGCATCTATCCGTTCTGCACCAACGGCAGCTACTTCGCGGGGGAGCGGGGAATACCGACCATCGGCTACGGGCCCGGTGCTGCCGTGCAGGCGCACGCGGTCGATGAGGCCGTCGCCGTGGCGGAAGTGGATCAAGCCGTGCGCGGGTACAGTTCCATTTTCGCGGCGGTCCTGAGCGGCGATGAAACGCCCGCTGTTTAGGCGTCGCCAATATGGCCTGCCGCAATACCGCGAGAGCGCGATCAGCTCTCGCCTTGCTCGCTATGGCGGAGAATCGGGAGGAGCACCTGGCAGGTCCGGTCGAATAGCGCCCGCGTTGCGGCCTCGGCGCGGTCGGGATCTCGCCGATCGCAGGCGGCGACCCAGGCCTCCTGCATCTTGACCTCGCCACGCACGTCCAGCCGCCGGCCGAGGTACAGCCGGAAGTATCGCTCGGCTTGGCGGCGGTAGACCTCGATCAGGCCGATCAGCTGCGGCCGGCGGCTGGCGTTGAAGCAGATGTCGTGCAGCTGCTGGTCCAGCTGGAGATACTCCTCGGCGGTGTCCGGGCGCTCGGATTTCAGCAGCGCACGCATGTGTTCCAGGTGAGCCCGCATGTTCGCGACGTGCTGGTCGGTGAGGTGCGGGACACCGCAGCGCGCCGCGACTCCCTCGAGCGCCATCCGGATGGCGTACAGGTCGAGGAAGTCCTCGGCGCTGAGCCCAGCCACGACGGAGCTGCGCCGTGGACGCTGGACGACCAGGCCCTCGACCTGAAGCCGCGCGAGCGCGGAGCGTACCGGCATCGTGCTCACGGCGAACCTGGTCGCCAGCGTGGCGAGCCTCAGCGGAGTACCGGGCGGGAGGCCCTGGAGAATCTCATTCCGCAGCGCCTCGTAGACCTCCTGCTCGGCCGAGCGGAGCTCGATGGCCCGCAGATTGCCCATCGGATCGGAGCCGGCCTCCCGGGCAGAATACCGCTGCTCGTCCAGCAATATCACGGCAGGCGGACGCTGGTTCGCCGCGGCGCCATCACCGTCGGCGGCTGTTGAGGACACCCGTGGTCCGATCTCCGGGTCGTTCGTACCTGTAAGCCTGCTGCATGGCTACCTCTAACGCACGCTTCGGAGTCTCCGCTCGCACGCATGGTATCCGAGGGCACCGGATTGTCCTGCGGCCCGCCCGCCAGCCGGCGACCGGCGGACCCGCCGCGCGCCGAGGCGGCGAAACGGCTCAGCGAAGAGTATTGACAGCACCCAGTCTGTGATGTTTGATCACAGATCATTGGCCGAGAGGATATCGAGGTCTCCCGTGTCGACTGTCTCCGAGCGCTGGGTCCCTGCCTCTTCCCCGCGGGATATCCCGCACCTGCAGGAAGTCGAAGTACAGCGGGTCTCGCACTGGAACGACCCGTACGAACTGCGCGTAGATAACTGGATCGAGCCATGGGACTTCGGGTCCGACCTGGATGTCGGCTTGATCACGGTGCCGAGCAGCAAGACATCGATCAAGCACAACGGCGCGTTTGCGGCGCCGAACGCGCTGCGTAATGCCCGCTATCTGCACACGACCTACACGCCCGACTACGACGTGGACCTAGCCTCGCTCAAGGTGCGGGAGGTAGGCGACGTGGCCGTGCCAGTGCTCGACCTGCGGGAGGGCATCACCCACATCCAGGACTCGCTGCGGGGCTGCTTCAGCCAGCCAGAGAACTTCTTCCCGATCGTGATCGGCGGCGACCACGCGGTCACGGCGCCGTCGGTGCGCGCCTACTGCGAATCGCACCCCAGCCAGCAGGTGGGCCTGATCCATTTTGACGCGCACAATGACGTCCGGGTCCTTGATCACGGCCCCACGAACGGCACGCCGATCCGCGGGATCCTCACGTCTGGGGTGCGCGTGTCCGGAAGCAATCTGGTCCAGATAGGCATCCACGGCTTCATGAACGCCAGCCACTACAAGCGCTGGGTCGAGGGGCACGGTGGCACCATCTATACCGGCCGTCAGTGCCGGAAGCTGGGCATCGAGGAGGTGACCCGGCAGGCGATCGACATCGCCGGGAAAGGCACCGACGCGATCTATGTCACGGTGGATATCGACGTGCTCGAGCTCGGTTACGCACCGGGTACCGCGGCGGCGACTCCCGAGGGCATTCATCCCAACGACTTGTTCGAGGCGCTGTTCCTGCTGGGCCAGGACCCGAAGGTCGCCGCCGTCGATTTCGTGGAGATGGACCCCTACCGGGACGTCGCCGAGATAACTACCCGCACGCTCAACTCGGCCATGCTGACGTTCATGGCCGGGCTGTTTCTCAGGATGCACGACGGCTGGTGTGGCTACGACAACACTCCGATCATTGATGACTGATATCCCGTCGCGTATCAGTTGCCCCCGAGCCCCGCCAGGAGCGAAAAATGACCAGCCCAGTACCGATGAACCCGCCCGATTTTCAACCAGGTGCCTCGATCGCGGGAACGGAGGCGCAGCCTCATCCCGACGCTGTCTCGCTGACCGGTGACTATGACGAAGCGGTTGTCCCCGACGACAAGCGCCGCTCAAAGACGGGCATGTTCCTGGTCTGGGTGACCCTGCAGATAGCTCTGTCGGTCGTCTACACCGGATTCCTGGCCCGCAGCGAGGGCATAAACCTCGGCCAGCTGCTGATAGCCTGCACGGTCGCCCTCGTCGCGATGCTCCTCTACGGCATGGGCGCCGCGAATGTCGGCGCCGCGACCGGGCAGGCCCTGGCACTGCTCGCCAGAACGATCTTCGGCAGGATCGGCACCTCGGTCGTCTCGATCCTGCTGATCGTCATGGGCATGGGCTGGTACGCATTCCAGGCGCGCTTCCTGGCCGAGCTGATCGGCGGGCTCTTCACGATGAGCGTGGCCTTGTGGGGGGCGGTGTTCGCGGTTCTGATGATGGCGAACAACCTCTTCGGCTTTCGTGGCATTGCGGTGTTCGCCCGCTTCGTGGCGGCGCCCATCTTGCTGGTCTGGGGGGCGTACGCACTCATCAAGGCCATCTCAGTGGTGCCTTCGAGCAGCGCATTCGCTGCCGCGCCCCACGTCGCAGCGCCGACGAGCATCATGGTCATCGCCGGCCTGATAGTTGGCGGCGCGGTATGGGGCAACGAGCCTGACGTTTTCCGCTACTCGCGCGGGCGGCCCTGGTGGAACACCCCGGCTCTGGTGGGCGGCTACTCCATCGGCATCTTCGTTTTCCCGGTACTGGGCTACCTGCTCGCAGAGCTGGCCGCGGCCAGCACTCTTAACGAGTTCATCAGGCACCTGGTCCCGTTCTCGCTGTTCGGCGTCACCGCGCTGGCCGTGATCCTGTTCGGCGTCAACCAGTTCGCGCTCAACGACGGCAACCTGTATGAGGCCGTCAACGCGATGCAGAACCTGATCGACCGGATCCGCGGCTGGCGGCGGCTGTACTCGGTGCTCGTGCTCGGAGCGATCGGCGCCATTGTGGCGGTTTCCATGTCGTCCCTGCAGAAGGACTTCTTCATCGTCGCGGGAATCAGCGCCGTCTTCGTCCCCTGCGCGACAACCATCATCGCGGTCGACTACTTTGTGCTGCCGAGGGTGATCAAGGGCCGCCGACGGCCAGTGGACCGGGTCACGAGCTGGGCGAAGGTCGCGACCTGCAACTGGCTTGGCCTCATCGCGCTCCTCGCGGGCGTTGCGGTCGGTTCCTACACTGGCGGCTTGATCCCAGGCCTGTCCGGATTCGGGACGGCGAACATCGGGTACCCGGCGCTGCAGGCCTGGGCGATCGCCGCGGTCCTGTACGTGCTGCTGGCCGTTGTCGTGCCGGCCCAGCACCGGGAGAGGCTCCTCGGGTATCCGGATACCACGGACGAACCGGAACAGGACCCTCGTCAGGAGGATGAGACCAACAGCGCGGTGCCGTCGTGATCCGCCTGCTGATGCTGCTGGTCGATGACCTGTCGCCGGACGCCGCCGAGCTGGCGCGGATCAAGGACGCCGTTGAGGCGATGGCGCCCGGGACGGTGACCGCGACGGTCGAGCCGATCCAGTTCGGTCTCGGTCACTACTACGAGGACTCGGTGGGCCTGGCCATGGCCGTGCCGGGCGTGCTGCACCAGGTCGATCACCACCAGCACGACGTAGACGCGATCGTTCTCGGCTGCTTCGGCGATCCCGGCCTGCGCCCGGCGCGCGAGATCTCGCGCGTGCCGGTTATCGGCGGAGGAGAGGCCTCGATGGTGCTCGCTCAGCTGTACGCGCGGCGGTTCGGCATCCTGCAGATCCGGGCGTCCAACGTCCCGGAGACGGAGGTCGCGCTCGCGACGCTGGGCCTGTCCGGCATGTGCGTCGGCACCGGCGTCATCGACATGGCGTTCTATGAGCTGCTGGACGACAGCACCAAGACTCTTGACCTGCTCGTGCGCGAGGGCCGCAAGCTCGTGAACCGCGGAGCGGAGGTCCTGATCCTGGGCTGCATCAGCCTGGGGCTCGGCCCGTTCACCGACGAGCTGTCGGACGCCCTCCAGGTGCCCGTCATCAATCCCGTGCGCGCAGCGATCGCTGCGGCGCAGGTGTTCCAGACCGTGGGACCGCCGGTCAGCGGGCGGCCGGAGGACTACGGTCAGCTCCGCTCTTATCTTCCCGCCGTGGAGCGGGCGCTGTCCGCCGCTCACGTCGGCAGCGGCGAATGACCAGCCAGGCAGCCTCGCTTCACCTGGCCGACATGACCTGGCCGGAGATCGCCTCCGCCGCATCACGGAACTGCCCGGTCGTGCTGACCATCGGGGCGTGCGAGCAGCACGGGCCTCACCTGCCGGTGTCCACCGACAGCATCCTCCCCGTCGCCGTCGCCGAGCGGGCCAGCGCGAGCGTTCCGCTCCTCATCGCTCCACCGGTGACGTACGGTGCCTGCTCACGTCCACTGATCGGCGGCGGGGAGAGCTTCCCCGGCACCGTCTCGCTGCGCGCCGTGACCCTGATGGCGTTCCTGAAAGATGTGCTGTGCGGGCTGGCGAAGTCGGGCTTCCGGCAGATAGCAGTCCTGAACTGGCATCTGGAGAACGCCGGCTACCTGTGGGAAGCGTGCGACCTGGCGTCAGCCAGCTCGCCGAACGCGCGGTTCCTGCTGCTGGAGAACCCGTTTCCCGACTTCAGCCCCGGAGAGGTCGCCGAGATCTTCCCGCACGGCTTCCAGGGCTGGGAGGTGGAGCACGCGTCCGTGGTGGAGACGTCGATGATGATGGTCGTCCGGCCCGACCTCCTGCGCCGCGACCGCATCGTCGATGACTCGGCCGAGCGAAGCCCCAGCTGGGATGTCATCCCCGCGCCCGCCGGATTCGTGCCCAAGAGCGGGGTCCTCGCGCGCGCGAGTCACGCCACCGAGCAGGCCGGCCACGTGCTGCTGAACGGCGCCGTCAGCAGACTCATCGAGGCAATCCAGACCGAGTTCGACCTAGACCAGGCACGGGCAGGAGGGAGCTAATGGTGCTGGAGAGATTCCGAATCGCGGAGCTTACCTGGCCCGAGTACGACATGCTCATTCGTGAGACCCCGGTGATCGTGCCGATCGGCGCGACCGAGCAGCACGGACATCATCTGCCGCTCGGATCCGATGTCTACCACGTCGTGGCGATCGCTGAGGCGGCGGCACAGATCAGCGACGCGCTGGTGGCGCCGGTTCTCAGCTACGGCTACAAGTCGCATCCGCGAAGCGGCGGCGGGGAGATGTTCCCCGGCACGATAAGCCTCGACGCCTCGACCCTGATCGGCACGATCAGCAACGTGATGTCGCAGCTCATGACCGACGGCGCGCGGCGCATAGTGATGGTGAGCGGGCACTACGAGAACTCCATGATGCTGCACGAAGGCATCGACCTCAGCCTGCGCGGGCGGCCCGCCGATGCCGTCAAGATCCTTAACCTGCTGTGGGTGGACCTGATCCCTGAGCAGCTGATCATCGACATCTACCCGGGGCAGTATCCAGGCGTTGCTCTGGAGCATGCCGCATTCCTGGAGACCTCGATCCTCCTTTACCTGCGCCCGGACCTTGTCCATCCCGAGCGGGCCGGCACCGAGATCGCGTCGTTCCCTCCTTACGACGTCCATCCGCAGGTGCCGGGGTACGTGCCCGAAACGGGGTCACTGACCCGGTCGACGGGCGCGACCGCGGAGATCGGCAAGCGGCTGATCGACGAGGGCAGCGCTCGCTTGGCCGAGGTTCTCGCGAACGCGTGGTAACAGATCTGGAATCCGATTCGGTTCTGTGCGGCCAGGGAGATCAGAAGAGATAGGCGGAGTCGTTGGCCGATGACGTTATCCCCAGCGAGCGTCGCATGGCGATCGGCCTGCTTGCTCAGCCTGGCCTGCATGACGTCGCGCGGCTTGCGCACGACGCCGAGCGGCGTGGGTACTCGGCCGCCTTCCTGGCGGAGACGGTCGTCCGCCGCGACGCGGTCACGGCGATCACCGCGATGCTCCTGGCGACGACGCGGCTGAAAATCGGCAGCGCGGCCGTCAATGTGTACACGCGCGGCGCCGCGCTGCTCGCCGTCACCTGGGCCGCTCTGGCCGAGGCCGCGCCAGGGCGGACGATTCTCGGGCTCGGCGTCGGTTCCGCGTCGACGCTGGCCGTGCAGGGATTCGAGGTAACGCACCCCATCGCCCGGCTCCGCGAGTACACCGAGGCCATCCGGCTGCTGTGGTCCGGCGAGCCGGTGTCGTATTCGGGCCGGTGCGTGACACTAGATGGCGCCCAGCTCGAGGTGAGGCCCGATCCGCCGCCAGACATCTTCTACTGCGTCGGCGGCCCGCAGGCGCTCCGGGCGGCCGGACGCCAGGCCGACGGGGTCATCCTCGATGCCTTTCTGTCCACCCGCGAGGTCACACGGATGATCGAACGGGTCCACGGCACGGCCGCCGGCCGCTTCTCCGGCGAGATCGGGACGTCCCTCATGATCAGCATCGCGGATGACTGGAGAGATGCGGCCGACCGGCTCCGGCCGACCGTTGCCGGCTACATTTCCCGGTTTCCCGAGCTCACGCGCGAGATGGGTCTCAGCACGGAGCTCACAGCGCAGATTGCCGCCACCGCCGAGACGGCCGGGCTCGCGGAGGCGTCCCGCCTTGTGGAGTACGACGTGGTGGACACGCTCGCGGTCTGCGGGCCGCCCGATCGCTGCCGGAGGCGGATAGAGGAGTACCGCGCTGCCGGGGTCACGCTGCCGGTCCTCGTCCCCGATCCGCTGAGCCTGGAGCGGGTCATCACCGACCTGGCTCCCGTGCCGGGATGACCCCGGGTCTCATGCCGCCAGACAGCGGCGAGCCCGAGTTGCCCGAACGCACGGCGACCGGGCTGCACGGCGCTGTGACCGCTGAATACCGCGGCATCGGCGGGCTGCTCAGCGAGCGCACCTGGCAGCGATGGACGCTCGCGTCCTTCATGGCCCGGCTGCCGATCACGATGGCCCTGCTCGGGCTCGTCCTCGCCGGACACGCCGAAACGGGATCCCTCGCCGTGGGCGCCCGGCTCGCCGGTCTCACCACGTTCTGCGCCGGCCTGGCCGGCCCGCTGCGCGGCCGGCTGCTCGACCGGGGCGAGCTGCGCCGGGGCCTTCAGCGAAACTGCTTCCTGACCAGCGGCTTGTTCGCCGCGGTGACGACCTGCGTAGCCTTCCGGGGCCAGATCATCGTCCTCTACGGCCTGTGCGCGTGCATCGGCTACGCGTTCTCAGGGATCTACGGCGGGTTCCGGGCCCTGCTGATTGTCGCCGTCGAGCCAGACCGCCTGCGCCGGGCGCACTTCGTGGAGTCGCTGATGGTGGAGGCGTCCTGGGGCATCGGGCCGCTGATCGCCACGCTCCTCGCCGAACTGGGCGGAGCCGTCGCGGTACTGGCGGGCATCGCCGCAATATCGCTGCTCGCGGGCGTCAGCCTCACCAACGTGGTCCGGTCAGATCCGCGTCCCCGGTCACGCTCGCACATCCTGCGGCAGCGCCTCGATATCCGAGTTCTCGTGTGTTTAGCGTTCTGCCAGGGGCTCGGGTTTGGCACCTTCGAATCCAATGTGCCGCAGCGGATGCCGGGATATGGCCTGTCGGCGGATCTCGGCGGCCTGTTCCTGCTCTTGCTGGCGACGGGGAGCGTGATCGGCGGTACCTATGTGAGCCTGCGGCCGATCAGGCGCAGCCGGACGGCGCGGAAGGGCTCCGTTCTCTTCGCGTCGTTCGCGGTGCTGATGTTGCCGAGCATCCTTGCTTCCTCGCCCGTCGCCTACGGGGGATGCCTGGTGTTCGCGTCGCTGATGCTCGTGCCGCTGAACGGGCTGGGCATGTCGGAAATCGAGGCGCGGGTGGGAGCCGAGCAGCGGGCCGAGGCCTTCTCGTCCTATCAGGCCGCGGCGATGATCGGCAGCGGGATCGGCACGGTGCTGAACGGTGTCCTCGTGGGCCCCATCGGGGCCAGCCACATCCCCTACCTGAGCGTCGCGTTGTTCCTGATGCTCGCGGCCGGGCTCGCGATCGGGTCGAGACAGGGCAGAAGACGCGCCGAGTCCATGATCCCGGCGGCCGACGTGCCGCTCTGAACGGCCGACACCTCCCCTATCCGCTCTCACGAAAGGAACACCAATGGCTCCAATCTCTGCTGGATCAGGCACTCGGTCCGATGAACGACTGATGGCCCACCGGACGTGGCCCGAGATACGGGATGCGGCCGCGCACGACGTCGGGGTCATCCTTCCGGTCGGGGCGACCGAACAGCATGGTCCACATCTTCCGCTCGCGACCGACTATCTGTGCGCGACGGCGGTAGGCCTCGCAGTGGCGTCCGACGTCAACATGATCGTCGCGCCGCCGGTTACCTACGGCTGCCCGTCACGGCCCCTGTCCGGGGGCGGGCAGGGGTTCGTTGGCACCACATCCCTGACACCGGCCACGTTCATGAGAGTCATCAAGGACGTCCTCGTCGAGCTCCTGCGCCACGGCTTCAGGCGCTTCGCGGTCCTGAACTGGCATTACGAGAACGGGAATTTCCTCTACGAGTCGGTGCGCGCGGCCATCGGGGACCGGGAAGACGTCAAGGCGCTCGTGTTCGAGACTTGCCTGAAAGAACTGTCGAGCGAGACGATAGGCGTCGTCTTCAGCGACGGCTACATGGGCCGTGCCATCGAACACGCGGCCACTTACGAGACGTCCATCATGATGCACATTCACCCGGAACTCGTCCGTTTCGACCGGCTCGCCGATGACGCGGCCGAACGCAGGCCGTGGTACGACATAATTCCTACGCCTTCCGACATTGTCCCCGACAGCGGCGTGCTCTGGAAGGTAGCGGGGGCTACCGCAGAAAAGGGGCAGCTGCTGTGGAATGAGGTGATACCCCCGGTACGGGAAGCCATCGTGCACGAATTGGGTGAAGCATAGTGCTTCTCTGTCGGGGAGGACCCGGGCGAAACCAATGCTGCTCGCGCAAGGCCAGCACCGGGCACAGATGGCATTAGCCACGCCGGGTGAAGACCGTTCGTCCCGGGCTGTCTCGCTGGGTATTGCCGCGCCGGGCTGGCTGCACTGCGGCTGGAAGCCGGGGCGGCCGCAGGTTACCGTTGTAGGGGGAGCCATAACGATCACGGCAGGTCGATAGCGTCTCCTGGGAGAGCTGGCGGTTCAGGTGCGTGAATCTGGCGGGAGCAGCACAGGGCACGATCGCGAGACACCACGCCAAGTGAACGGCTATCCCTTCACCAAAGGACGCAGCACACTGCCGCCGCCGCTGACGGATCATACGAAGGGCCGCACCCCAGTCGCGCCGCCGCTGACCGATCACAG
>JASHQP010000309.1 GCA_030039095.1 Streptosporangiaceae bacterium | reverse complement strand
CGCGGCGAGCCCGGCCACCCGGAACCGGTCGGGGTTACGGCGGATGATGTCGGCCGCCTGGGTGCCGATGGATCCGGTGGACCCGAGCACCACGACGTCCCGGCGCTTGCTGGCTGACTCCATGCGGTTATTCTCCCCCGCTCCGCCGCCGATCGCCCGCGCGCTCGTGACGTGCACGTCAGGGGGGCGCGCCCAGGCCCACGGCCCGCGCCTCCCGCACCCCACGGCGCGCGCGCCCTCCCGCACCCACGGCGCGCGCGCCCTCCCGCACCCTCAGGGCGCGTAGCGTGTGATCGTGAACGGTGCACCTGCAGGCGCGACCACGACGACGGCGCCACAGCCCGGGCCAGCCCCCGTCCCCGCCCGGCCAGGCTGGCGCGACCTGCCGGCCGCGCAGCAGCCGGACTGGCCGGATCCGCGGCGGCTGCGGGAGGTGACCGGCGAGCTTGCCGGGCTGCCCCCGCTGGTGTTCGCCGGGGAATGCGACGTGCTGCGGGAACGGCTCGCGGCGGTGGCTCGCGGCGAGGCGTTCGTGCTCCAGGGCGGGGACTGCGCGGAGACGTTTGCCGGGGCCACGGCCGACGCGGTGCGGGCGAAGCTGCAGACGCTGCTGCAGATGGCCGTCGTGCTCACCTACGGCGCCAGCGTCCCGATCGTCAAGATCGGCCGGCTCGCGGGCCAGTTCGCGAAGCCCCGCACCCGCCCGACCGAGAGCCGTGACGGCACCGAGCTTCCCGTCTACCGGGGCGACGCGATCAACGGCGTCGAGTTCACCGCACAGGCGCGCACCCCGGACCCGGGCAGGCTGCTGCGCGCCTACCACTGCTCCGCGGTCACGCTGAACCTGTGCCGCGCGTTCGCCACCGGCGGCTACGCCGACCTGCACCAGGTGCACGCGTGGAACCAGGATTTCGTTTCCCGGAGCCCGGCCGGGCAGCGCTACGAGCGGCTGGCACGCGAGATCGACCGCGCTCTCGCGTTCATGCGGGCCTGCGGGGCCGATCCCGAGGAACTGCGCGCCGTCGAGCTTTACTCGAGCCACGAGGCGCTGCTGCTCGACTACGAGCAGGCGCTGACCAGATGCGACTCGCGAACCGGCCTCATGTATGACACGTCCGCGCACTTCGTGTGGGTCGGTGAGCGGACGCGCGACCTGGACGGGGCGCACGTCGAGTTCGCGAGCGGCATCAGCAACCCCATCGGCGTCAAGATCGGCCCCGACGCGAAAACGGGCGACGTGCTCGCGCTGATCGCCCGGCTGAACCCCGCCGGGGATCCCGGGCGGCTCGCGCTGATCACCCGGATGGGCGCGGGCCGGGTCAGGGACGCGCTCCCCCCGCTGATCAGCGCGGTCATCGCGGAGGGTATCGACGTCCCCTGGATCTGCGACCCGATGCACGGCAACACGTTCGAGGCACCGAGCGGCCACAAGACGCGCCGGCTGCACGACGTGGTCGACGAGACGGCTGGCTTCTTCGAGGTGCACCGCAGCCTCGGCACGCACCCCGGTGGCATCCACATCGAGTTCACCGGCGACAACGTCACCGAGTGCGTCGGCGGCAGCCACGAGATCGCCGCCGACGACCTCTACCGGCGTTACGAGACCGCCTGTGACCCGCGGCTCAACCGCAGCCAGGCACTGGACCTGGCCTTCACGGTGGCCGAGTACTACCAGGGCTGAACGCCGCCAGGGCGGGGGCCCGGCAGGGCCCTTGCCGTGGCCGCTGCCGAGGAGGCGGCGCGGCGCGGCATAGGCTGGGCCGGTGCGGATCTTCGTCGCGGGAGCGAGCGGTGTCATCGGCAGCCGCCTGGTCCCCCTGCTGGTCGCCGGTGGGCACGAGGTTGCCGGGATGACCCGCTCCCCGGGCAAGGCCGGCATGCTGCGGGAGCTTGGCGCGGAGCCGGTGATCTGCGATGTGTTCGACGCCGCCGCGCTCACCCGCGCGGTGGCGGCGTTCGCTCCCGACATCGTCTTCCACCAGCTCACCGACCTGCCCGACGCTGCCTCCGACATCGCGGCGTTCAGCGAGCGCAACAACCGTATCCGCGGCGAGGGCACGAGCAACCTGCTCGCCGCCGCGGCCGCGGCCGCGGCGGGACCGGTCATCGCGCAGAGCATCTCCTGGGAGCTGCCCGGCGAGAGCGGGCGGGCGGCCACCGCGGAGCACGAGCGCGCGGTGCTGCAGGCGGGCGGCGTGGTGATCAGGTACGGCCAGTTCTACGGTCCCGGCACGTACTACGAGACGGATCCGCCGGAGCCGCCGCGCGTCCACGTCGACGACGCGGCACGGCAGACCGTGCCGGCGATCGGCGTGCCGGCCGGCGTGACGATCGTCGTCGACGACAGGGCGGGCGTGTGAAGGAGGGGTCAGCTGACCGGCGCGTGAACGACCTCCGCGGGGTCAGCTGACCGGCGTCGGCACCGGCTCCCAGTCGGGCCGCAGCGGCATGCCGGACCTGCCGTTCTCGCCGAGCCGCACGCCGAGGACCTGGTGGAGCTGGATCTGATTGCGCTCGAAGCCGAGCCGTGACCCGGCCATGTACAGCCGCCAGACCCGGGCCGTGCCCTCGCCGACCTCCGCGACCGCCTCGTCCCAATGGGCGTCCAGATTCGCGCACCAGCCGGCCAGCGTCTTCGCGTAGTGCTCGCGCAGGTTCTCCTCGTGGCGGACCTCGAAGCCGGCGTCGTGCATCAGCGAGACCAGGTACCCGGGCGCCTCGAGCTCGCCGTCCGGGAACACGTACCGGTAGATGAACCCGTCGGGCCGGCGCGCGGGCTCGGTGTCATCGATGCGGGTGATGCAGTGGTTCAGCAGCCGCGCCTCCGGCTTGAGCTTGCCGTAAAGGAACGCGAAGTAGCCGGGCA
Organism: Streptosporangiaceae bacterium; assembly: GCA_030039095.1. The sequence goes on along the minus strand of JASHQP010000309.1, from coordinate 4,209 downwards.
GCTGTGCCTTGCCGATGTGCTCGGTCAGCCCGATGGAGCTGACGGCGTCGAAACCGGTTTCCGGCACGTCCCGGTAGTCCAGGTGCCGGACCTCGGCCAGGTCCGAAAGGCCCTGCTCCTCGATGGCCTTGCGCCCCCACAGCGCCTGCTGCTCGGACAGCGTGACGCCGAGCGCCTTGACGCCGTACTCGCGCGCGGCGTGCCGCACCATGCCACCCCAGCCGCAGCCCACATCGAGCAGCCGCATCCCCGGCTTCAGCGCCAGCTTGCGGGCGACCAGGTCGTGCTTGAACCACTGCGCCTCTTCCAGCGTGGCGTCCTCGCTCGGATAGCAGGCGCAGGTGTAGGCCATCGACGGGCCGAGCACCCACTCGTAGAACGTGTTGGAGACGTCGTAGTGGTGCGAGATCGCCGAGGCATCCCTGCCCTTGGAGTGCCGCCGGCCCGTCAGGGACCTGCGGCGCACCCGGACCTCCTGCGGCGGTGGCGGAACGCGCGGGAACAGCACCCGAGGCCCGCCGAGCTCGCGCAGCAGCGCCAGGCGCTCCGCCACGCTGACCTCCATCCGCTGCGCACTGGCCATCCGGGCGAGCGCGGTGTACATGTCCCCGTCGACGTCGAGGTGACCGGACACGTACGCCCTGGCCAGGCCCATCGCACCCGGCGCCTGGGCCAGGTACCTGACCGCGGTCTGCGACTTGACCGTGATCCGCACCTCCGAGCCCTCGGCCCCGGCGCGGCTACCGTCATAGGCGCGGAACTCCACGGGCATGTCCGGGCCCGCGACCCGCTCGAACACGTCAGCAAGTGCCATCAACCGCTCTCCACGTCCTAGCCGGCCATGCCGCTCGCGCGGCCCTGCTTCACCCGTTATTAAACGTTACGCACTTGTCATAGAGACTGGCCAGCCGCCGGTTGCCGTCGTATTCGCTCTTGAGCCGGAAGTACTCCGGCCCGTTGAACAGGGCCCAGAACTCGTCCTCGGAGTAGAACGACGAGGAGTACAGCCCCTTGCGGCCGCCGAGGGAGGTCACCTCTTCCTCGATCAGCCGGTTGTAGTGCCCGTCCCCCGCGCCGGGCGGCAGCGGGCGGGTGCCCCAGAAGCCGAAGTTCACGTAGACGTCACCGGGCCGCAGCGGGTACAGGGGCCAGGGCTGCTTGCTGAGCGGGGTGCCGCGCAGCCGCATCGGGCAGAGCCAGACCGGGCTCATGCCGACGTGGGGGACGAACCAGCGCAGGAACTCGGCGCCCCGCCCGACCGGGATGTCCACATCCTGGGCCACGTACTCGCGTGGCGGCAGGCCGCGGCGGGCGTTCAGCGCGGCGGAGAACCCGTGTTTGCGGTCGAGCGCGATCAGCTTGCGGTAGGTGTCCGAGCGGCGGTACCGGCGCGGCCAGACCCGGCGGATCACCGGGTTCTGCACGCCGAGCGCCCCTGCGCACCAGAACCAGTCGGTGTCCCAGCGCCACAGGTAGTCGCGGATCGTGAGGAAGTCTTCCCTGGGCCCGCGGATCGACTGGTAGTAGATGCGCTCGCGGGTGTAGTCGCTGCGCCACGGCGCCACCTCGCTGAAGGCCCCGACGGTCAGGTACATCTCGTCGAGGCTGAACGCGGTGCCGTCCACGAAGTCCGCTCGGTGCCCGTGGTAGCTGCCGTCCGCCGCGATCTGCGCGACCGCGTCCATGCAGGCTTCCGGGGTGCCGAAGCGGAAATGGCGCAGGTGCACGTACGGCGTCACCGGCTCGAGCCCGATCGTGAGCGACAGGGCGTAGCCGAGCGTGCCGTAGGAGTTGGGGAAACCGCGGTACAGCGCGGCGTGCTCATTGTCGTCGGTGGCGGTGACCACCCGCCCGTCGCCGGTGAGGATCTCCATCTCGGTCACCGACTCGTGCGGCAGGCCGCTGCGCAGGGAGGTCGACTCGATCCCCAGGCCGGTCACCGCGCCGCCGAGCGTGATCGTCTTCAGCTGCGGGACGACCAGCGGCATCAGGTCGTACGCCAGGGTGGCGTCCGCGAGATCCTCGTAGGTCGTCATGCCGCCGACCACCGCCGTGCGCGTGCCCGGGTCGATGGACACCACGTGCCCGAACGCGGACACGTCGAGCCCTGCCTGCGCGTCGCCGGGGAACCGGAACAGGTTCGACGTGCGCTTGGCGAGCCGGACCGGGCTGCCCGGGGGGATCGCCCCGTAGTCGTGCCGCAGCCGTGCCACCGCCGCGCGGTGGGCCGGCGGCAGCTTCCGCCGCTGTGCCACGCCGCGATCACTCGCGCCAGTGACGTCGGTCACATCAACCCTCTCCGAGGTCGCCCGCACCCAGGCCTCATGGCGAGAATGCACACAGGAGGGCATCATGGGCAAGGTCTATGCCGAGCTGGACGAACGGCTCAGGAAGTTTATCGCCCGCCAGCCGGTGTTCTTCGTGGCCACCGCGCCGTGCCTCACCGCGGAGGGCGAGGGCGGCCATGTCAACGTCTCCCCCAAGGGCTACCGGGACACCTTCGCCGTGCTGGACCCGAAGACCGTCGCCTACGTCGACCTGACCGGCAGCGGCACCGAGACCATCGCGCACCTGCGGCAGAACGGCCGGATAACGATCATGTTCTGCTCGTTCGCGAAGCAGGCGAAAATACTGCGCATCTACGGCCGCGGGCGCGTGGTGCTGCCCGATGACCCGTGCTGGCCGGCGCTCGCCGCGCGGTTTGCCAGCAACGGGACGCACGGTGCCGACCGGCGCGACCGGCGGGCAATCGTCGTGGTGGAAGCGGACCGCATCGCCGACTCCTGCGGCTATGCGGTGCCCCGCATGGAGCTGACCGAAGAACGCGATCTGCTGGCCCAGTCGGCGGCGCAGCAGTCCCTGGAAGAACTCGCCGAGTACCGCGCGGAGAAGAACGCGGTCAGCATCGACGGCCTCCCCGCGCTCGGCCCGTGACTGGCCGATCACCGGCCTGCCCGCCCCCGGCCCGTGACTGGCCAATTACTGACCGCGGTGCTCAGCGGCGGCGGAGCTTGTCGACCAGCCGGTCGGGGACGATCTCGACGTCGAACGGCTTGCTGGCCCGGAACACCTCGCCCCCGGTGACGTGCGCGACTTCGGCGTAGGTCCCGCCGTCAAGCTCGAACGCACGCAGGCCGGGCCGGTCCAGGTCGGGATCGACCACCCAATACGACGGGATGCCGAACCGCTCGTAGGCGGCCCTTTTCAGGTTTAGATCCCGAAGCACCGAATGCGGCGACAGCACCTCGACTACGAGTACCGGCGGTCGGGCAAGCCGCACTCCTTCCGCATCAGCAACACGCGCCACGACGACGTCGGGTTCGAGCGCGCTGTTCTCCGCGATCCGTACGCCGATATCAGCGAAGACCACCAAGTTCTCAGGGCACGCCTGGTCAAGCAGGCTGCCCAGAACGATGATCACCCGCTGATGGCTCATGTTTGGAGCCGGGCTCACGATGAGCATCCCGTCAATCAGCTCGTACCGGCGGCCGTCGTCGGGCATCCGGTCGAGGTCGTCGACGGTGAATGGCTCGCCCCAGCTCGGCCAGGCGTCGGCAATGCTCACAGCACTCATCGTGCCTCCCGGCGGTCAACGTTGTCATCGCCAGGTGCTGACAATTCCTTGACTCGGGCTATCGGCGCTGGTTGTCGGAGAGAGACGGGAAGCCTTCTAGGCTGGACGGCATGCGGATCGCGCTGATCAACTCGGGCATCGGGCTGCTCGCTGCCGCCGCCGAACTGCACCGGCTCCGGCCGGACGCCGACCTGGTGCTGGCCATGGACCCGGACGGCATGCCGTGGGGGCCGCGCACGCCCGCCGACATCACCCAGCGGTCCCTCGCCTGCGCGCGGGCGGCCGCCGCGTTCGGGCCGGATGTGCTCGTGTTCGCGTGCAACACGGGCACCGTGCACGCGCTCCCCGCCCTGCGCGCGGAGTTCGAGCCCGCGCTCCCGGTCGTCGGCACGGTGCCCGCGATCAAGCCCGCCGCGGCGTTCTGCGACTCGGTGGCGATCTGGGCGACCGTGGCCACCACCGCGAGCACCTATCAGCGCCGGCTCATCGACGACTTCGCCGGCTCGGCGCGGGTCACCCCGGTCCCCTGCCCCGGCCTGGCCGACGCGGTCGACGCCGGGGACGAGGCGGCCGCCAGGGCCGCCGTCGCCGCGGCCGCCGAGCGGACACCGACCGATTGTGGCGCGGTCGTGCTC
>JASHQP010000308.1 GCA_030039095.1 Streptosporangiaceae bacterium | reverse complement strand
TTGGCCCCTGGTTCCGGCGCGGGTGCCTGCGCCTGGGCCTTTGCCTGCGGCTCCCGCGGCTGCCCGCCCGGTTCGGGCTCCTGCGCGCCTGCCGGCGGCGGGGCCCCGTCGTGCGTGCCCTTCCCGCTGCTCCGGCCCGGTATGACCGAATCTGGTATCACCGCGGACGGCCGCAGCTGGCCAAGTCTCGGCGAACGGGCCACCATGACGACGCCCACCACCAGCGCCGCGATGCCGGCGGCCTGGAGCGCGAGCATCGCCGGGGAGATGTCGATGCGGTCACCGAAGACCACGACACCGAGCAGGATGCCCGAGACCGGCTCGGCCGCCGTGATCCCGGGCAGCGACGCGTGCAGCGGCGCCGCGTTGAACGAGTTCTGCATCAGCCACATGCCGATCAGGGCCGCCGCGAGCAGGCAGTACGGCGGCCAGGAGGTCAGCAGCCCGGTGAACGAGTGGGCGTCAAGGATCTGCACGGAGCGGCGGGTCAGCGCGTCGGATATCCCCATGACCAGGCCCGTGCCGATGCCGGTCAGGGTGGCGCGGGCCTGGCCGCAGCGCAGGTGCCCGGCGTGAATGAAGCAGTAGGCCACCACTGCGATGCCGGCTGCCGCTGGCCAGTCGGAGAACGAGCCGAACGACGCCGACGGCGTGCCGGTGGAGCGCGACAGTGACAGCGCGGCGACGCCGCCGGCCAGGATGACCGCGCCGATCATTTCGGATGCTCTCAGGCGCTGGTGGGACAGGGGGACGGCGAGCGCGAGGGCGAAAATCAGGCTGCTGGCCAGCAGCGGCTCGTAGAGCGTCAGGTCGATGTGACCGACCGACCACGCCGACAGCAGCTGCCCGGAGATCATCACGGCCAGTCCCAGCAGCCAGCGGGGCCGGTGCAGCAGGTCAACGATCAGGCGCAGCCGCAGGAAGTAGGAGTTCGGCGCTTGCTCGGCGGCATACTGCTGCAGGACCCAGCCGATCCCCAGCAGCATCGCTGCCACCAGGGTGATGGATACCGCAACAAGATCCATATCGCTCCGCTAGTCGTGCCGCCCAAGGTTCCTCGCCAGCGGCTTCTATGCTGTCTGTGCTGTGCCCCCGCTGCTGCGCGCTAAGCTCTCGCCTCCGCTGATCTCTCATTTGATTGTGCACTCTCGTCGGCGCTGGCGGCCGATTCGGGACAGACACTTTTCGGCCACGAAAATCGCTGCCAGCGTTCCGCCGAGCGTATCCCGGCCGCGGCACGCCGGAGACCAGCCTGGGCGAAATGCCTGGTCAGCCCTGGTCAGCCCTTGTCGGCCCCGTCGGCCCCCGGCGGCCCTCTTGATCGGTCGGCCGGCGGCGCGCGGGCTCGCGTCCGTGCGGCTGACTGGGCCGGGGCCGGGCCGGAAGCTGCTGCACCGGCCGAGTTTGCCCCTTTTCCTTCGATAGAGACAATTTTTCGCCGTAATGCAGGATCTCGATCGGCTCGCCATCCGACAGGGCATACGTGGCGGTTGCGTGCGTGACCTCGACCCGCAGCCGCCTGCCCCTGATCACGAGGCAGAACGCGATCCTGGCGAGGCCGCCGGGGAGCCGCGGCGCGAAGGCGACCGTGCCATCCTCGTGACGCAGCCCCCCGAAACCGCTGACCAGCGCGATCCAGGTGCCGGCCAGCGAGGCGATGTGCACGCCGTCCCGGGTGTTGTGCTCCAGGTCGCGCAGGTCCATGAGTGCGGCCTCGCCGAGGTAGTCGTAGGCCAGATCGAGATGCCCGACCTCGGCGGCTATGACAGCCTGCGTGCAGGCGGACAGCGAGGAGTCCCGTACCGTCAGCGCCTCGTAGTAGTCGAAGTTCTTCAGCTTCTGCTCAGGGGTAAAGGCCTCGCCGCGCATGTGCATGGCAAGAACCAGGTCAGCCTGCTTCACGACCTGCTTGCGGTACAGGTCGAAGTAGGGAAAGTTCAGGAACAGCGGGTACTCATCGGCTTCCGTGTGGGCGAAGTCCCACACCTGGTGCCTGGTGAAATCCTCGGCCTGCGGGTGCACGCCGAGGGTCTCGTCGAACGGGATGTGCATCTGGTCGGCCGCGTCCCGCCAGGCCGCGGATTCCTCCGCGTCGATGCCCAGGTCCCTGGCCCGGTCCGGGTAGCGCTCGGCCGCATCCGCCGCCCGCCGCAGGTTCTGGGCCGCCATCAGGTTCGTGTAAATGTTGTTGTCCGCGATAGCGCTGTACTCGTCGGGGCCGGTAACGCCGTCGATGTGGAACTTGCCCTGGGCGTCGTGATGGCCGAGCGAGCGCCACAGCCGCGCGGTGTGCGTGAGCAGGTCCAGCCCGGGGCCCTTGTCGAACTCCGCGTCGCCCGTGGCGTCCACATACCGGACCACGGCGGCGGCGATGTCGGCGTTCACGTGGAACGCGGCTGTGCCGGCCGGCCAGTACCCCGAGCACTCCGCGCCGGTGATCGTCCGCCACGGGAACGCCGAGCCCTTCAGCCCCAGCTGGGTGGCCCGCTCCAGGGCCGTGGGTATCGCGGCGTGCCGCCATCGCAGCGCGTTGGCGGCGGCGTCCGGCGCGGTCAGCGTCAGCACCGGCAGCACGTACATCTCGGTGTCCCAGAACGCATGCCCGTCGTAGCCGGTCCCGGTCAGCCCCTTGGCCGGGATGGCCCGGTTTTCCGCCCTCGCCCCGGCTTGCAGCACCTGGAACAACGCGAAGCGCACCGCCTGCTGCACCTCCGCGTCGCCGTCCACCTCCACGTCGGCGCGGTCCCAGAAGTCGTCCAGGTACTGGCGCTGCTCGGCGAGCAGCCCGTCCCAGCCGGTCTGCCGGGCCGCGGTCAGCGCCGCCCATACCTGGTCCCTGACCCCGTTCAGCGACCGGACGGCGGACCAGCCGTAAGCAACGAACTTGATCACGCGCAGCTTCTGCCCTGGCTGCAGCACCGTGGCGGCGGTCATGAGGGCGGTGTCCTCGACCCCACGCGCCTCGACCCTGACGTCTCCCGGGGCGTCCACAATGTGGTCCATCGCGGCGCCGATGCGCAGGTTGGACTGCCTGGTGACGTGCACCATCACCGCGGCCATGTCGCGGGTGTTCTGCCATTCGTGCTTCAGCGGGCTGGCCAGCGCCGCGGACACCCGCGGATCGCTGCTGGGCGGGGGCAGCTGCTCGTTCGCCACCAGTTCGGACAGCACGGCGATCTGGGCCCGCTGGCCCAGCGGCTCGACCTCGTAGCAGATCGCCCCGATCGCGCGCTGGGTGAACGACACCAGCCGCTGTGACGTGATCTTGACCCGCTTCCCGGCCGGCGACTGCCACTGCGCGGTCCGGGTGAGCACCCCGGTGCGGAAGTCGAGCACGCGCTCGTGGGACTGCAGCTCGCCGTAGCGGATGTCGAGCGACTCGTCGTCCACGAACAGCCTGATCAGCTTGCCGTTCGTCACGTTGATGATCTCTTGCCCGGTCTCGGGCAGGCCATACGCGGCCTCGGCGTAGGGCAGGGGCTTTACCTCGTATACCCCGTTGAGGTAGCTGCCGGGCAGACCGCGCGGCTCGCCCTCGTCCAGGTTGCCGCGCCATCCCACGTGCCCGTTGGCCAGCGCGAAGACCGACTCCGTCTGCGCCAGCAGGTCCATGTCCAGTTTGGTTTCCCGCAGCGCCCACGGCTCGACCGTGAACGCCTCCTGCAGGATCACCCGTGCCCCAGCAGCTCATGCAGGTCCTTGACGACGACGTCGGCGCCGTGGGACTTCAGGGCCTCGGCCTGACCCACGCGATCGACGCCGACCACGAACCCGAACTTGCCGGCCCGCCCGGCGGCCACGCCGGCCAGCGCGTCCTCGAACACGGTCGCGGCGGACGGCTCCAGCCCCAGGGCCCTCGCCCCGGCCAGGTACGTGTCCGGGGCCGGCTTCCCGGCCAGGTGCTGCTCTTCGGCGACGACGCCGTCGATCCGCGCGTCGAACATGTCCTCGATGCCTGCGGCGATCAGCACGTCCTTGCAGTTGGCGCTCGACGACACGACCGCGCGCGGCAGCCCGGCGTCCTTGACCGCGTGCAGGTAGGTCACCGATCCCGGGTACGCCTCCACCCCGTCCTCGCGGATCTTGCGCAGCACGATCTCGTTCTTGCGGTTGCCGAGACCGTGCACCGTTTCCGCGTCGGGCGGGTCGTCGTCGCTGCCCTCAGGGAGGTGGATGCCGCGGGATTCGAGGAACGACCGGGTGCCGTCGGCGCGGGGCTTGCCGTCGACGTAGGTGTCGTAGTCGGCGACGGGATCGAACGGGACGAACGGCTCGCCGGTCTTCCGGGTCCGTTCCCGCAGGTAGTCGTCGAACATTTCCTTCCACGCGGCGTCGTGGACCTTCGCCGTCTGGGTCAGCACGCCGTCCAGATCGAACAGGCAGCCGCGAATGCTTTCCGGGAGTCCGAGCACGCGTCCAGCGTACGGGCCGGGGGGTCTACCACCCATAGATGCGCACCGGGAGTTCATGCAACGGAGCCTCGTTCGGGCCCGGATAGATGATCATCACGACGATGTCGTCGGGATCGCGGCCTTCGACGGCCTTGACCGGCCCGCCGACGCGGGTCTCCCGGTGAGCCGACAGCTCCTTCAGCGCCCGCTCGCACCGGTCGAGGTCCGCCTCATCCGCCGCGGTCCAGATCACGTACTGGACGCCAACGCCGCCCAGGGAGTGTACGGCGCCGCCGCCCATGGCGCGCAGGATCAGCTGCGAGCCGCTGGCGCTCGTCAGGAGGCAGGCGGTCGGGCTGTGGTCGGACACCTCGAGATCGAGAACCTGCCGGTAGAAGTCCACCGACCTGTTCAGGTCCTGCACGAACATGACCGCCGACTCGAGCCGGGAACCGTTTGTCATCTGCTGCCCCATTCCGTAGCGCGACAGCCCGGCAGCGGGCCGAGTACTAGTGTCGCGGGTCGCGCCCCGGTGCTGTCAGCCGCACCGCTCGAAGCGGTGATGGACACTCGCCTCACCGGGCGGGCGGCGTGAACCAGGGGTTCCCCTGCGGGAACAGGCACCGGTCCGCGATGTGGTTCAGCACCCGCCGGGCCTGGCGGAACCGCTCGGCCACCTCCGCCACGACCGCGAGCCTGGCGGTGCGGGCCGGAGCGAGGCCCCAGGCCGCCCGGTACCACTGGGCGCCGAGGTGCTCGAACAGGTCGATGGCCGGCGCCTCGGCCAGCTGATCGAGCTGCCGCACCGGCACCTGCGCCGCGCGCAGCAGCCGGGCCGCGCTGACAGGCCCGAGCGCGTGCCCGGCCGCATAGTCGGGAAACACCCCGGTCAGGAACAGCGCCACGTCACCCAGCCTGCGGTACACCCCGGCCCGTTCGGCCTCGGGGACCGTATCGAGCAGGCCGGCCATCCGCACCACGTCGAGCTCGCTGACCCGCCGGCCGCGCGGCGAACGGGATCGGAGCTGGGCCCGGGGGGCTGGCCGGTACTGCGCCGCGTTCCTGGTGAACGACGCGAGCAGCTCCGCCAGGAACAGCCGCCGGGCTGCCGAGCCGAGGAAGTCGCGCAGCTCAGGGGCGTCGAACAGCGGCACCCGCTGGCGCCGCCCGGAACGCTCCGGCACGTGGTCCATGGTGGCGAGCTCGGTCCCCGCCCGGTGCACCGCCACGGCGAAGATCAGGAACGGGGACGCCAGCGACGCCATCGCGGAAGCCCCGGCTGGCCTGGCCGGCTGGGCGGCCGCGGCCGATGAGCCGAACACCGCCTGGAACACCCGCGGGTCTCCGACCAGCCCGGGCAGCTGCTCGGGGTGGGCCCGCAGCCACGAGGCCGCCTGGGCCGTGGGCTGGTCCGCGGCCCTGGCAAGCAGCCCAAGGTCCGCATCGGTGAGATGGTCCGCATACCCGCTGCCGACGAGCGCGCCGTCCATAAGATCACCCGCGGGGGGGCATGCCCCCCCGCGTACCCCACCAAACCCGCACAGCTGAACCCGAACAGCCCCGAGACTCTCGTACTTCGGCCAAAACCCCCGCACCTGCCGGCGCCAAAGCGGTGCTGGACGTTGACGCCCGGCGTCGGCTAGGCATGTCCCATGCCTAGCCTCACCGAGTTCATTCGCGGCTTGCCAAAGGCCGAACTGCACGTGCACATCGAGGGGACGCTCGAGCCGGAGCTCAAATTCGCCCTGGCCGGCCGGAACGGGATCGCATTGCGCGCCGCAAGCGCGGCCGACATGCGGGCCTCCTACGACTTCGACGACCTGACCTCGTTCCTGGCCGCCTACTACGAGGGGATGGAGGTGCTGCAGACCGCGGCCGACTTCCACGACCTCGCCTGGGCCTACCTGGAGCGAGCGCATCGCGAGGGAGTGCGCTACGCCGAGATCTTCTTCGACCCGCAGGCGCACACGAGCCGGGGCGTGGAGTTCGGCACCGTGATCGGCGGGCTCCGCCAGGCCCTCGAGGAGGCCTGGCGCCGGTTCGGGCTCCGGGTACAGCTCATCATGTGCGTGCTGCGCGACCACTCGGCCGAGTACGGGATGGCCACGCTGCTGGAGTCGCTCCCGTACCGGGAGTGGATCGTCGCCATCGGCCTGGACTCCGACGAGAAGGGCAACCCGCCGGAAAAGTTCACCAAGGTGTTCGAGCGGGCCCGCGCCGAGGGGTATCAGATCACGATGCACTGCGACACCGACCAGCCGAACTCCATCGAGCACATCCGCCAGTGCCTGGAGGTCATCGGGGTGGACAGGATCGACCACGGCGTGAACATCCTGGAGAGCGAGAGGCTGACCGCAGAGCTCGAGCGGCGCGGGCTCGGCCTGACCGTGTGCCCGATCTCCAACCGCTGGTGCGCGGGCGACGAGAAAACAGCCCAGATCAGGCGCCTGCTCGAGCTTGGCATCCGGGTCACGGTGAACTCCGACGACCCGGCGTACTTCGGTGGGTACGTCACCGACAACCTGATCGCCGCAGCGAACGGAGCTGGCCTGCAGGCCGAGGAGGTGGTGCAGCTCGAGCGGAACGCGTTCGAGATCGCCTGGCTGCCCGCCGCCATCCGGGACGGGTATCTGGCCGAGATCGCCCAGTACGCCGCGACGCAGGCTCCCGGCGGGCCATGACCGTGCTGCCCAGGGGGGACGACTCCCCTATCCCCCCCGCCCGCCTGGCGGCGGCATGACCCGTTGGGTCCTGCACGTCGACCTCGACCAGTTCATCGCGGCGGTCGAGGTGCTGCGCCATCCGGAACTGCGGGGGCGCCCGGTGGTGGTCGGCGGCGACGGCGACCCGGCCAAGCGCGGTGTGGTCGCAACCGCGTCCTACGAGGCCCGCGAGCACGGTGTGCACTCCGGACTGCCGATGCGGACGGCGGCGCGGCGCTCCCCGGACGCGGTGTTCCTGCCTTCCGACCGGCCCGCCTACGAAGCGGCCTCGGCCGAGGTCATGAACGCGCTGCGGTCGCTCGGTTACGTCACGGAGGAACTCGGCTGGGACGAGGCGTTCGTGGCCGCCGAGACCGACGATCCGGAGGCCGTGGCCCGGGAGATCCAGCAGCAGATCAAGGCGGCCACGCGGCTCGAATCCTCGGTCGGCATCGGGGAGAACCGGATCCAGGCCAAGCTCGCTTCGAACTTCGCCAAGCCCGCCGGGGTCTTCCGGCTGACGCACCAGAACTGGTCCGCCGTGATGGGCGGTCTGCCAACCGGCAAGCTGCTGGGCATCGGCGTGAAAACCGAACGCAAGCTGGCCGAGCTGGGCATCCGCACGGTGGCCGAGCTCGCTGGCGCGGACATCGCCGCGGTCGCGGCCAGGCTCGGGCCGACGATCGGGCCATGGCTGGTGCAGACCGCACGCGGCCAGGGTTCCACGGAGGTGTCAGCGGAGCCCTACGTGCCGCGCTCGCGCAGCCGCGAGACCACCTTCCAGCGCAACATCGAAGACTGGGCGCAGGTACGCCAGGAGGTGCTGCGGCTGGCCGCGCTGGTAACCCGCGACGTCGAGGCGGAACAGCGCCCGGCCGCCCGCGTCGTGGTCAAGGTCAGGCACGCGCCGTTCTTCACCAGCACGCACGGCCACACGCTGGCGGAGCCGACCAGCGACGGCGCGCAGATCGGCCAGGCCGCGCTCGCGGCGCTGGACATGTTCACCGACCGGCGGCCGGTCCGGTTGCTCGGTGTCCGCGCCGAGTTTCCGCCCGGCCCCGCCGATCGCGCGGGCTAGGTTGCCTGGCGGCCTGCGCTGGCGTGGTAGTGGCGGGTGATCGATTCGCGGGCGTCCTCGTAGTGCGCCCACAGGGTGTCCCACAGCGCGGCACGATCGGGGTCGGGCTCGGCGGCCGACCGGAAGCCGGCAGCCTCGGATGGCGGCCAGTCAGGCTGGGAGCTGCGGGCCGCGAGCAGCGCGGCGCCGCGCGCCGAGTACCCGGTGTCGCCGTCGTCGGGCATGTTCACCCGCCGCCGGGTCGCGTCCGCCAGGTCGGCGCGGAATCCGGGCCCGGCCGCGCTGCCCCCCGCCACCTGGATCTCGCCGCTGAAGTCGCCGGTCTCGTCCAGCACCTCCAGGCAGCGGCGGCTTTCCAGCACGATGCCGTTGACCAGGCCGCGTGCCAGGTGCGGGCGACCGTGGCCAAGCTGGAGCCCGACGAACGTGCCGTGCAGCAGCGGGTCCCAGAGTGCGCCCTGCTCGCCCGGGCTCAGGTACGGCAAGACGAGCGGCGCGTCCGCGGGGTCGACGCCGGCGGCAAGGGCGACCAGGGCAGCCTCGCCCGAGTCACCACCGGCCAGGCCGTTGCCGAGCAGCCCGGCGAGCCAGCTGATGGCGCCACCCGTGGCCAGCAGGTCCATCTCCAGGCCCCACAGGCCCGGCTCGGTCATCGGGGTGACGAGGAACCGGTGACCAGGGTCGGTGACCAGCCGGTCCGACAGTCCCATGATCACGTTGCTGGTGCCCGCGATGTATGCGACCTGGCCCGGCCGGCGGACACCAAGGCCGAGCGCGCCGAGCACCGAGTCGGCCGCGCCCAGGCAGACCGGGATCCGGCGAGAGCCCAGCCGCGACGCAAGCTCGTCCCGCAGCGGGAAAGCGGCCAGTGACGGCAGCACTGTCGGGAGCGACGGGAATGCCGCAGGCGAGACGGGCAGGCTCGCTGCGGCAGCGAGGACCTCGGCGTCCCAGACGCCGGATCCCAGCTGGTAGCAGCCGAAGCCGGAGGCGGTGCTCGGGTCGGTCGCGATCTCCCCGGTCAGCCACGCGAACAGGTAGTCCTTCGCCGAGAGCAGCCGGGTGGTCGCAGCGGCCCTGGCCGGCTCTTCCTCGGCGACCCGCAGGAACATCGGCAGCAGGTAGCGGCCGTCCACCCACTGCCCCGTCGCCCGGTACAGCGCATCGCCACCGCGCAGCTCGCGCAGCTCGTCGCCGTAGGCGTCGGCGCGACTGTCCTGCCAGGTGATTGCCGGGCCGGTCGGCTCGCCGTCGGTGGAGACCGTGACCAGGGTCGGGATCATCGCCGACAGGCCGATGCCGCGCCAGCGCCGGGCCGGTGCGGCGCCGTCGAGCTGGCCGAGCACCGCTTCCGCCGCGGCGATCCAGTCCCGTGGCGCCTGCTCCGAGGATCCAGGGGCGGGCCTGTGCGTCGGGTAGACGGCACTGCCCCTGGCGATCACCGCGCCCGACGCGTCGAGGGCCACCCCCTTCAGCCCGGAGGTGCCGAGATCCAGGCCAACGTAGACAGACCCGCTGGGGGACACCCCCCGCGACCCCCCCAGGGCCGAAGCCTCTCCGCCGGTCACGACGATCCGGCCAGATCGGCCTCGACGGTGTCTCCGTGGCTGGACATCGGGGGCGGCGGGCGGTGGCCGGTCATGTGCGCTTGCGCCGCGCAGCGGGCGGGCGGGTGCGCGCAGGGCGCTGGGTGACGGATGGCGCGATGGTGTCGGGCAGGGCCCGGACGTCCCAGTCCTGGAATCCGGGGGTGGGCAGCAGGTGGCGTGACGTGCTGCCGGAGATCGCGAACGCGAACTCGGCTGCCGGGTAGAGCTGCTCGAAGCAGTCGAACGGGGTTCCTGACGTGTCCATGCTCAGCCCGCGTATCCGCACGACCTGGGTGCGGGAGGGGATGCTCAGCAGCCGGCGTTCCTCGAGGGTGGGCAGGATGACCTCGAGGTACTGTTCCTCGAACTCGTCGACGAGGCCGTATTCGCGGCCGAGCAGGTCGTAGAGGGAGCCACCCTGCAGCCGCACCAGCCGGTCCAGTTCGGGGGCCAGTGAGGTGGGAATGACCGAGGTCTCGACCACCGCGGGCTGCCCGTCGATCAGGCGCTGCCGCCGCAGTTGCCAGACCTGGGAGTCCTCCCTGATCTGCAGCGCGCGGGCTATGTCGCCGGAGGGCAGGCCGCGCTGGATGCCCAGGACCCGGGTGTCCAGCACTTCGGGCGAGCGGGATTGCTCGCCTTCGGACAGTGTGCCGAGCAGGCTGCCGGCCCGGGCTGGCTCGGTCAGGATCCGGGGCCGGGCCAGGAACGTTCCCAGGCCCTGATGGCGGCGGACCCGGCCCGCTCGCTCGAGTTCGTCTAGCGCCCGGCGGACGGTGATCAGGCTGACGCCGACGGCCTCAGCCAGCTCGGAATAGGTTGGCAGCAGGTCACCCGGAGCCAGCCCGCGCTCGGACACGAGCTTCTCCACGTACTCGACCACCTGCTCGTACAGCAGGCCCCCGGACCCGCCCGCAGATTTCGCGCGCCCGGGACGCTCCGGCCGGCTGCCGCCAAGATCGAGCACCATAGCGAACCATCACCCTAGCTGGCCGTGCTGCTGATCACGGCGAATGCCTGCTCGGCCGCTTCCAGCATGTGGTCAACGTCGTCCCTGGTGTGCACCAGCGACAGGAACAGGTTCTCGTACTGGCTCGGGTGGAACAAGACGCCGCGCAGCAGCATCTCGCGCCACCACCTGGTGAACAGGGCCTCGTCCGCGTACCGTTGCGCGTCCCGCCAGCTGCGGATCGGGTGCTCGCTGAACCACAGCTGGAAGACGGTGCCGAGTCCCTCGACGATCACCGGCAGGCCGGCGTCGGCGGCGAGCTTGCGCAGGCCGCTCATCAGCGCCTCGCCGAGCGCCCGCTGCCGCTCGAAGAGGCCGGGCCCGGCCAGCACGTCCATCGTGGCGCTGACCGCGGCGCACGCCACCGTGTTGGCGTTGTACGTCCCGGAGTGCGAGTACCGGCCGTCCGCGATCATCCCCATCACCTCGCGACTGCCGCCGATCGCGGCCACCGGGAACCCGCCGCCGATCCCCTTGGCCATCGTGGTCAGGTCCGGGGTGACGCCGAAGAACTCCTGCGCTCCGCCGCGGGCGAACCGGAAGCCGGTGATGACCTCGTCGAAGATCAGCAGGGTCCCGTGAGCGCGGGTCTGCTCCCGCAGCAGCTCCAGGTAGCCGGGCTGGGGCAGGATGCACCCGGTGTTGAGCATGACAGGCTCGGTGATCACGGCGGCGACCTCGTCCCCGTGCTCGGCCATCACCGCGGCGAAGCTCTCGGGGTCGTTCCAGGTCAGGACGATAAGGCTGCCGGCAAGCTCCTCGGGAACGCCCGGTCCGGACGGCACCGGCCGTGGCCGGCTGGCCGGGCCCGCGACCGCGGGCTCGACGTGGTTGCTCCAGTAAACCGTGTCCTGCCAGCCGTGGTAGTGCCCTTCGAACCGGATCAGCAGATGACGGCCGGTGTACGCGCGGGCCAGCCGCACCGCGGTGCCCACGACCTCGCTGCCGGAGTTGGAGAAGCGCACCAAGTCGACCCCTGGCACCGCCTCGACGACCTTCCGCGCGGCCTCGATCTCCAGCTCGTAGGGCAGTCCGAAGCAGGTGCCGAGCTCGGTGATCGCGTCGGCAACGGCCCGGGTGACCGCCGGGTGCCGGTGGCCCAGAATCATCGGGCCCAGGCCCAGCAGACAGTCGACGTACTCGTGGCCGTCGACGTCGCGCAGCCGGGACCCGCTGCCCTCCGCGATGAATGGCGGGTACGGCCGCCACCCGAACTTCACCGTCCGGGCGCTGCTGCCCGCTCCGCCGGGGATGTACCGGCTGGCCAGGTCGAAGAGCTCATGTGAGCGATGCGCCCAGTTCTCGTAGCGCTGATCGAAGGTCACACGCGTCTCCGGAAGGTTCTCGGGCAACTGGCTGGTCAGACGCTACCTTGTATACTTTGCATGTTCAATACGGAGGGCGCAGGCGTCCCAGGCCCGGAATCCGGGGTGGCAGCAGGTGCCGTGAGGGTCCGACGGGCCGGTGCTGCGGGTCCCCGACGATCAGCGCACGTAGGCTTCGTGGCATGAGCACGCGCCCGACGACTTCGCACTGGGGCGCTTACGGCGTGCGGACCGAGCCGGACGGACAGATCGCGGTCACGCCGCACCCCGAGGATCCGGCGCCGTCCCCGCTCCTGGGCAACATCCCCGGTGCGTTCCGGCACGCAACCCGGGTCCGGCGCCCGGCGGTGCGCCGCGGATGGCTGGAGCACGGCCCCGGTCCGAGTGACCGGCGCGGGCACGACCCGTTCTGCGAAGTCAGCTGGGACAAGGCGCTGGACCTGGTCGCGGCCGAGCTGGCAAGGGTCCGCGCGACCTACGGCAGCGAAGCGATTTTCGGGGGCTCATACGGGTGGGCCAGCGCCGGGCGGTTCCATCACGCGCAGAGCCAGCTGCACCGGTTCCTTGCGCTCGGCGGCGGCTACGTTGCCTCGCGCAACACCTACAGCCTGGGCACCTCGGAGGTGCTGCTGCCGCACCTGGTCGGTGGCGCCGGCCTGGTGCTGCGCGGCGCGTCGTCCTGGCCCACGATCGTGGCGAACACCGAGCTGATCGTCGCGTTCGGCGGCATCCCCGAAAAAAACGTGTACGTCACCCCGGGCGGGATGACCACGCACGGCACCCCGGGTTACCTCGCGGAGCTGGCGGCCAAGGGAACCAAGATCGTGATGATCAGCCCGCTGCGCTCCGACCTGCCCGCCTTCCTGGACGCCGAGTGGCACCCGGTGATCCCGGCGACCGACGTCGCGCTGATGCTCGGGCTCGCGCACACGCTCGCCACCGAGGGCCTGCACGACAAGGACTTCCTCGACACCTGCACGGCCGGCTACGACACGTTCGAGCGGTACCTGCTCGGCGAGGCCGACGGCGCGGAAAAGGACGCCGAATGGGCCGGGGCGCTATGCGGCGTCGAGCCGGAGGCGGTCAGGGATCTGGCACGGCGGATGGCCGCGGCGCGCACCCTGATCACGGTGACCTGGTCGCTGCAGCGCACCCGGTACGGCGAGCAGCCGGTGTGGGCCGCGCTGGCGCTGGCCGCGATGCTCGGCCAGATCGGGCTGCCCGGCGGCGGGTTCGGCCACGGTTACGGCTCCATGGGCGACATCGGCAGCCACGGCCCGCTGGCAAAGCTGCCGACCCTGCGCCAGGGCCACAACCCGGTGCGCACGTTCATCCCGGTGGCGCGGATCGCCGACATGCTGCTCAACCCTGGTTCCGCCTACGACTACAACGGCGGGAGGCTCACCTACCCGGACATCAGGCTGGTCTACTGGGCCGGCGGCAACCCGTTCCACCACCACCAGGACCTGGGCAGGCTGCGCACCGCGTTCGGCCGGCCCGACACGATCGTGGTACACGAGCCGCACTGGACCGCCACCGCCAGGCACGCCGACATCGTGCTGCCGGTCACCACCAGCCTGGAGCGCGATGACATCGGCAGCGGTCGCAGGGACACCCACCTGATCGCCATGCACCAGGCCGCCGATCCGGTCGGTGAGGCCCGCGACGACCACGAGATCCTCGCCGGGCTGGCCGGCCGGCTCGGGTTCGGGCCGGCCTTCACCGAGGGCCGGGACGCCCGGCAGTGGCTCGAGCACATGTACGGGGAGTGGCGCGAGGCCATGCTGGCCAAGGGCCAGGACGTGCCGGGATTCGCCGAGTTCTGGGAGGCCGGGGAGTACCGGCTGCCCGCCGGCCCCGAGCACTTCACCTTGCTCGAGGACTTCAGGGCCGATCCGGCCCGCTCGCCCCTGCACACGCCGACCGGGCGCATCGAGATCACGTCCGAGACCATCGCCGGATTCGGCTACGCCGACTGCCCGGGGCACCCGGTGTGGCTCGAGCCGGACGAGTGGCTCGGATCCCCGCTGGCTCGCCGGTTCCCGCTGCACCTGATCGCCAATCAGCCGGCGACCCGGCTGCACAGCCAGCTGGACGTGGGTGCGACCAGCCAGCGGGCCAAGGTCGCCGGCCGCGAGGCGATCCAGATGCACCCGAGGGATGCGGCCGGCCGCGGCATCGAAGCCGGCGACGTCGTGAGGGTCTACAACGACCGGGGCGCCTGCCTGGCCGGGGCCGTGCTGACCACCGCGATCCGGCGCGGCGTTGTCCGGCTGCCGACCGGTGCCTGGTTCGACCCCGTGCCCGGCGACGCCCCGACGCCGCTCTGCGTGCACGGCAACCCCAACGTGCTGACCGCCGACGTGCCGAGTTCCCGGCTGTCACAGGGCTGCGCCGGCCAGCACGCACTGGTCGAGATCGAGCGCTGGGCCGGCCAGCCGCCACCGGTGACCGTGGGCTCCCCGCCGCCGCTGGTGCCCGGCGGCTAAATCGCTTCTCACCGCTACATCCCGTATTAGCAAATTGTTTCATGCGCGTCCCGTTACGATGAGCGTGGCGAGTGGAATGCCATTCCCGACGGCATTTCGCGCGGCGGGGAGGCTCGGTGGAATTTGGCCTGCTGGGGCCGCTGGTGGTGAGGGCTGGCGGGTCGGGGGTGAGTGTGTCGGCGGGTAAGCAGCGGGTGCTGCTGGCTGCGTTGTTGTTGCGTGCTAATGAGGTGGTGGGTGCGGGGGAGCTGGTGGAGGCGGTGTGGGGGGGGCGGCCGCCGGAGACGGCGCGGGTGACGCTGC
>JASHQP010000307.1 GCA_030039095.1 Streptosporangiaceae bacterium | reverse complement strand
CCGCAGGAGCGCGGCCATGATCTGTGGATCAACCGGGTCCTGGGCGGCTGTTGCAGCCGCGGGCTGGTCTGTCAGCATGCCCGGGTCGGGGACCGGTACTTCCCGGCGGCGGCGACGCCACCGGGAGATGTTCAGGTTCAGCGCGGTGCGCACCACCCACGCCGCGGGCGCCGGGTGCCTGCTGACGGTGCGCCAGGAGGCACAGGCCCGGGCGAAGGCCTCGGCGACTAGCTCCTGCGCGCTGTCCTGATCACCGACGATGACCAAGACCGTGCGCAGGCAGTCGTCCCTGAAACCTCGGTAGAACTCCCCGAAGTCCAGGTGTTGGGTTCCCATGCCTATTCAACGCACAACCGGTCCTCGCGGGATTACTCAGCCCGGCCAGGCAAACCCCCGGCACGGGGAAGAAGCTGACGTGGGAGCCGTCACTCTCTCAGAGAGACGGACCAGCATGACCCGACTGGACACCGACGTGACGTTGACCTGCGGTGTTCGATCAGAAGGTCGCGGTTGAGCCCGTCTTTTTGCTACGCGGGTGCGGGGGCGGCCTTCACCCGGCGCAGGATTATCAGCCCTCCACGGAAGCCGTCAAGGGTTCCAAGATCCTTTGGCCGCGCTCTCCCGCACGCACACAACCTGGCGCACACGGAGCCTCTGCACGGCCAAAGCATCTTGGAAGTCCTGCGGACCAGGCCCTTGACGGCTCCCGCTGCGGGCAATGATCGGCGCCTATCGGGTGAAGGCCACCAGGTGGGAGGCCACCGACGGTCTTGCTACATCAGGTACTCGTTGCCCTAGGGGCGCCCCTACAGCAGCCCTAGGACGCCTGGGACAACCGGGGCGAGTGCGGGGCAGTTAGTAGGGCCCTAAGGAGGTGAAGGCCAGGTCAAAGAGGCAAGATCGCTACCTCGCCCGGTGCATCGACACCCTGATAAGGAAGAGGCCGGAAGTTCAAGTCTTCCCACGCCCACCCGTGTAGAAGGCCACGACGGTCCGCTCGACATCGCCGGTGCGGCTTCAGTTCA
This sequence comes from Streptosporangiaceae bacterium, assembly GCA_030039095.1. The sequence goes on along the minus strand of JASHQP010000307.1, from coordinate 3,941 downwards.
GCGCCAGAAGTCCGGCGCTGGTTGGCCGGAAGCCGCAGGCACCGTAGTAGAACGCAGCCAGGTGATCTTCGAAATCCACGTGCAGGTACTCACAGCCCGCTGCCTTGGCACCATGGCGGGCGCGGTCCACTAGGCCGGTACCGACGCCGTGGCCTCGTGCCGAAACCGCGACCATGGTGTCTTGCAGCCATGCATGGACAAGGCCGTCCCACAGGACGTTCACGAAACCGACGAGGTCAGCGCCGTCGCGGGCGACGACCCAGCCGAGGCTGTGCCGCTGCACGAGCTGGACCCAGTTCCACTCTGACTCGTCGAACACCCTGGTATCGAAGGCCTCGGCGTGCAGCACGTTGACTTCCTGATTCGTGAAGTCTCCCCGCCACTCGTAGGTCACTGGCATGGGGCCAACCTTAGATCGGTGGCGACGATCAGGAAGTTTGGCAGGTGCAGGTAGGGGTGGTCACCGCCGGTTTCCTGGGAGGCGATCTGCGGGCTCGAGCCGGGCTCAGCGACTTCCGCAATCCGGCAGCCGAGACCGATCACCTCGTTCAGGTAGGCCGAACGGATCGCCCAGATCCACGGCCGGACGCGACCGGTCCAGGCCGGCCCCATATTGCAGGCGGCTTTCCGTGATAGGTAGATTTCCGGTGCGGCACTACCTGCGAGGCGGCCGGCCGGTCCGGCCTGGAGGCTGCGTCTGATGTCATCGGCGGCGGTTACGGGTGAGGCGTCATCCGCGCTCCGGGAGGTCGACCTCTCGGTCCGCGGTATGACGTGCGCCGCCTGCGCCGCCCGCGTCGAGAAGAAACTCAACGCTATCGCCAGCGTCTCGGCGACCGTGAATCTTGCGACCGAGAGGGCCACGGTCACCGCGCCGGCATCGGTTTCGGTTCAGGTACTGATCGACGCGGTCGAACGGGCCGGCTACGGCGCCGATGTGCTCGACCGCGGGGGTACGGGCAGCGATGCCACGCCGGGTGATGGCGCGCCCGCCGGCCCGGATGCGGACCGGGTCGCTTATCTGCGCCGCCGGCTGATTCTTGCGCTGGTCTTCTTCATTCCGCTCAGTGATCTGTCGGTGCTGCTGTCGCTGTTCCCGTCGTTCCGGTTCCCGGGCTGGCAGTGGACCCTGGTGGTGCTCGCGGCGCCGGTCGTGATCTGGGCGGCGTGGCCGTTTCACCAGGCCGCGCTGCGCAACGCCCGGCACGGCTCGGTCTCGATGGACACGCTGGTGTCGCTGGGCGTCACCGCGGCTTGCGGCTGGTCGGTGTACGCGATGTTCGTGCTGGACCGCGGCGAGGCCCGGGTCAGCGCCTGGCACCTGCTGGTGCACGCCTCCGGCGGCGGCATCTATCTGGAGGTCGCCGCGTCGGTCACCACGTTCCTGCTGGCAGGCCGGTTGTACGAGGCCAAGGCGCGGCGCGAGGCCGGGGATGCGATGCGCGAGCTCGCAGCCGCGGCCGCACGCGACGCGTGCGTACTGTCCAGCGACGGGACCGAGCGCCGGATCCCGGCTGCCGACCTGGCGGTGGGCCAGCGCTTCGTGGTGCGGCCTGGAGAGCGGATCGCCGCCGACGGCGAGGTGGAGTTCGGCCAGTCGGCGGTGGACCGCAGCATGATGACCGGCGAGTCCACGCCGGCCGAGGCCGCGGAGGGCGATCTCGTCACCGCGGGCACGGTGGTGGTGACCGGACGGCTGGTGGTGCGCGCGGTCAGGGTAGGACGCGACACACAACTGGCTCATCTCGTTGGCCTGGTGGAGTCCGCGCAGTCGCAGAAGGCAGCAATCCAGCGGCTGGCCGACCGCATCTGCACCGTGTTCGTCCCCGCGGTCCTGGTGTCCTCGGGCCTGACGCTGGCCGGGTGGCTGCTGGCGGGCGGCACGGCGGAGTCGTCGTTCAGCGCCGCCCTCGCGGTCCTGATCATCGCGTGCCCGTGCTCGCTGGGGCTGGCGACCCCCGCGGCTCTGATGGTGGCCTGCGGGCGGGGCGCCCAGCTCGGGATCTTCATCAAGCGGTATGAGGCTCTGGAGGCATCCCGCGCCGTCGACACCGTTGTGCTGGACAAGACCGGAACGGTCACCACCGGGATGATGGCGGTGGCCGGCGTGCTGGCGGCCGGGGTGAGCCGGGAGCTGCTGCTCCGCCGCGTTGGCGCGGTGGAGCAGGCGTCGGAGCACCCGGTTGCCGCGGCGATCAGCCAGGCGGCGGTCAAGGAACTCGGGCCGCTGCCGCAGGCGGCCGGGTTCGCCGCCATGCCGGGCCTGGGCGCCCACGGATCCGTGGACGGCCAGGAAGTGCTCGTCGGCCGTGAGGGCTTGCTCCGCCGGGAGGGGATGACCATCCCGGCATCCGTGACCGACGAGTGCCGCCGCTGGGAACAGGCCGGGTGCACGACCGTCCTGGCGGGCTGGGGCGGCCAGGTCCGCGGGGCAGTCGCGGTGGCCGACACGGTCAAGCCGTCGGCGGCCGCAGCCGTGGCAGAGCTGCGGCGGCTCGGCCTGCGCACCGTGCTGCTGACTGGGGACAGCCACGCCACCGCCGAGGCGGTGGCCGCCGCGGTCGGCACCGATGACGTGATCGCCACGGCGCTGCCCGACCGCAAGGTCGCCGTGATCGCTGGCCTGCAGGCGGACGGTCACCGGGTGGCCATGGTTGGTGACGGCGTCAACGATGGGCCCGCCCTTGCCTCGGCCGATCTGGGACTGGCCCTCGGCACCGGAACCGACGTGGCCATAACCGCGGCAGACCTGATCCTGCTTCGCGACGACCTCGTCGCGGTGCCCGACGCGATCGCCCTTGCCCGCGGCACGCTGGGCACCATTCGTGGCAACCTCACCTGGGCATTCGGCTATAACATCGCGGCGATCCCGCTGGCTGCGGCCGGGTTCCTCAACCCGCTGATCGCTGGTGCTGCCATGGCCGCCTCGTCAGCCTTTGTCGTGGGCAACAGCGTGCGGCTGCGGCGGTTCCGGGCGCCGTCCTCGGCCCGGCCGCAGCCGGAGACCAGCTGACCGGCCGCGCGGGCAGAGGTACGGCTTTCGGCGGAGCCATCAGCACGCCCGTGGCATCATCGATGAGGTGACCAACACCGGCCTCGAGTCCCTCGCGCGAACCGCTTACGAAGCTCACCGCGTCGCCCACCCTGATTCTCTGCCGCCGTGGGAGGACACCGGCGAGCCCGAGCAGCAAGCCTGGCGAGCAGCCGTTTCCGCTGTCGCGGGGCAGACCGGAGTCACCCTCACCGATGCCGCTCCCGTCCCGGTCCAGTCGATTCAGATCCAGACCGGAGACCAGAGCCACACGTTCAGCGCCGACTTCACCGCGGGACGCCAGGCCACGCTGATCATCAGCGATGAGTTCGCGTCGAACCAGCATGCCCGGTTTCAGATCGCTCACGGACTCTGGTACGTCAAGGACCTCGGCTCAACGAACGGAACCTGGCTCAACGGCCGCCGCATCCACGCCGCCCAGCGGGTGAAGAAGGGCGACAAGATCAAGATCGGCCGTACGGTCATGATCGTGATGGCGGCCTGAACGCCGCCGGGCTCAGGGGTGAGAAGTAGTCGCGGCCGCGTGTCGTCGGCATGGCTGGCCCCGCCAGCACGGGGGGACCCTGGCGGGGCCGAAGGGGGAGCCATGCCATGCCGCAGCGGCATCAACCGGAATCCGGGGGCGGTCCCGGTGAACGCTCTTGGCTGGGCAATTACGCAACCATAGCGTCAGGGAGGGGCCAGCACCCACGGATCATACGGAATGCTAACGAGCCTGTTCGGGAGTCGGCGCAGCTAGAGGCTGTACGCATGCCTCGGCTGGTAGGCACGCTGCACGGTGTCTGCCTGCTGAACGTGCCGGCCGTTGCCACCCGGCCACCCGCCCCAGCCGCCGCCACCGCCCCAGCCGCCGCCGGGCCACCCCCAGGTGGGCGGCCACGGCCAGCGT
>JASHQP010000306.1 GCA_030039095.1 Streptosporangiaceae bacterium | reverse complement strand
GGTCGGCCCGGCGGACGCCGAGACCGTGATCGAGCCGCGGATGGGCGCGGCCGAGGCGGCCGAGCGGCTCGGGGCCTTCGAGGCCGGGCTGCAGGCGGTCCTGGCGGCGTCGCGGTGACCGCCGGCCGCCACGGCGAGGCGAGCGAAGCAGCCGACGTGGTCGTGATCGGCGCCGGGGTGGTCGGCAGCGCGATCGCCCGGGAACTGGCGCGGTACCAGCTCACCGTCGTCCTCGCCGATGCAGCCAACGACGTCGGGACCGGGACGACGAAGGCGAACACCGCAATCCTGCACACCGGGTTCGACGCGGTGCCCGGCAGCCTGGAGAGCCGGCTGCTGCGCCGCGGCAGTGCCCTGCTCACGGACTACGCACGCCGGGCCGGCATCCCGGTCGAGCGCACCGGCGCGCTGCTGGTGGCCTGGACCGCCGAGCAGGAGAGCGCACTGCCCTCGATCATGGAACGGGCCGGGAAGAACTCTTACGGCGCGATGCGCCAGATCCCCGTGGCCGAGCTCTACGAGCGGGAGCCGCATCTGGGGCCGGGCGCGCTGGCTGCGCTGGAGATCCCGGACGAGAGCGTGATCTGCCCGTGGACGACGCCGCTGGCCTACGCCACCGAGGCGGTGCGGGCCGGGGTGCGGCTGATGCTCGGCACCCGGGTCACCGGCGCGCAGCCCGGGGGTGGGCCGGACGGGGCCCATGAGGACCATCTGCTGTCCACGACCCGTGGGACACTCCGTGCCCGGTGGGTGGTCAACGCGGCCGGGCTGTACAGCGACCGGATCGACGCGATGCTCGGCGGCGACGGCGGGTTCACGATCACCCCCCGCCGCGGCGAGCTGATCGTGTTCGACAAGCTGGCCCGGCCGCTGATCGGCTCGATCCTGCTGCCGGTGCCGACCGCGCAGAGCAAGGGCGTGCTGGTGGCCCCCACCGTGTACGGCAATGTGCTGCTCGGGCCCACCGCGCAGGACATCGATGACCGGGCCGACACGTCGACGACCGCGGATGGGCTGACCTCGCTCACCGAGGCCGGCCGCAGGATCATGCCCCGGCTGCTCGACGAGGAGGTCACGGCGACCTACGCGGGCCTGCGCGCCGCCACCGAGCACCGGGACTACCAGATCCGGGTGGACGCCACCCGCCGCTACGCCTGCGCGGCCGGCATCAGGTCGACCGGGCTGTCGGCGTCGCTCGGCATCGCCGAGTACCTGACCGAGGCCATGGACGCCGCCGGGCTGCCGCTGCGGCCGCGCAACGGCTCGGTGGCCCCGCCGGCCATGCCCTACATCGGCCAGGCCGGCACCCGGCCGTATCAGGACGCGGACATGATCGCGGCGGACCCCGAGTACGGCCGGATCGTCTGCCACTGCGAGCGGGTCACGCGGGGCGAGATCAGGGACGCGCTCGCGAGCACCGTGCCGCCCGCCGACCTGGACGGGCTGCGGCGCCGGACCCGGGCGCAGAACGGAAGGTGCCAGGGGTTCTACTGCGCCGCCACGGTGTCCGAGCTCATGGCCAAACCGCCCGGCGGCGACCGGGCACGGGCCGGGTCCGGCCAGCAGGCGGCCGCAGGCCAGCCGGCGTGAACGCCGACGTGCTGATCATCGGGGCCGGGCCCGCCGGCCTCGCGGCAGCGATCGAGTTGCGCCGCCTCGGCGCCGGCCGGGTACTCGTGGTGGACCGGGAACAGCAGCCGGGCGGGATCCCGCGGCACAGCGCGCACACCGGCTATGGCATGCGCGACCTGCACCGGGTGCTGACCGGGCCGGCCTACGCCCGGCGCTACGCCACCGCCGCCGCCACGGCGGGCGCCGAGATCCGGCTCGGCACCACGGTTACCGGCTGGGCCGGGGACCGGATCGCGACCGTGACCAGCGCCGAGGGCATCGAGACCGTGTCCGCCCGCGCGGTGCTGCTGGCCACCGGATGCCGGGAGCGCCCGCGGCCGGCCAGGCTGGTCCCCGGCGACCGGCCGGCCGGCGTGATGACCACCGGCGAATTGCAGCAGCGCGTCTATCTGCACGGCGAGCGGCTGGCCGGCCGGGCGCTGGTCGTCGGCGCCGAGCACGTGAGCTTCTCGGCGATGGTGACGCTGGCGCACGCGGGCGCTCACGTCGTGGCGCTGGTCACCGACCTGCCCCGGCAGCAGAGCTACGCCGCGTTCGCGCTCGGCGCGCTCGCGCGCTGGCGGGTCCCCGTGTGGACGTCGACCGCGCTTCGGCGGGTGCACGGCCGGGGCCGGCTGACCGCGGTCGACGTGGCCGATCTGCGCACGGGCGGGGTCCGCCGGGTCGAGTGCGAGACGCTGGTGTTCACCGGCGACTGGATCCCCGACCACGAACTGGCCCGGACGGCCGGGATCGCGATCGACCCGGGCACGCGCGGCCCGGCCGTTGACACCGCGGCGGCGACGTCGGTCCCGTTCGTGTTCGCGGCCGGCAACCTGGTACACGCGGCAGAGACCGCCGACGTCGCAGCGCTCGGCGGCGTCCACGCCGCCCGCCACATCGCCGCCGCGCTGCTCGGCGGGGCCGGCGCGGCCGCGCACCGGGTCCCGGTCACC